>CAZMKH010000220.1:0-2745 GCA_964566455.1 uncultured Campylobacteraceae bacterium
CAGGTGTACTTGACGGTGTAAAACATACAAATTATCCAGGCTTTGAAAGCCATACGGGAAAAGAGGATTATATAGCAGATCAAAAAGTTGTAATAGACGGTAATGTCGTAACTTCAAGAGGACCCGGTACTGCCATATGTTTTGCCCTGGAAATCGTTAAAATGCTTCAAGGAGAAGAAACTTACAGTCAACTAAGAGAGGGCTTGCTGGCAGATTTTTGCTAATAATATATCGATAGGTAAAATTATTATCTATCGATATATGAATGTATATTCATATAATTAATTATTATTAAAATATTATTCTCATACAATAGCGACCAGTTTTTTTATTTTGTTAAGTATAAATAAAAGGTCTGCTTTGTCAAAAAAAATTTATAATATTAAATACTTTCAAAAATTAATGATAATTGTTGCTATATTATGGAGTATAGTAACACTGTTTTTCTTTGAGTATCAAATAAAAAACGAAAACCTTCATCTAAAAAATAATATAATAAGAAGTACAAAAAATATTGCCAATGCTTCCAAGTCTTTAGTATATTGGGCATATGAACAAAAAATTAAAGAAATAGCTGCCAAAAAAAATATAGTTGGTGGTTTCTCGATAAGAGATATGTTGAATAATCTGGCAAGAAACGAAAATTTGGAATACAATATTGACCTTTCTTATGACGAAGATGATTTAAACAGTCTGGATGATAAAACTAGCTCTTTTATAAAAAAGATTCAACAAAGTAAAAAAAATAGTTATATGATAACTCATTCATATAAAAATGACTCAGTTTATTATATGGCACCTTTAGTTGCAAATAAAAATTGTATAGTTTGCCATATTCACTCCGATGATCATATAGGTGATGTAATAGGGCTTATTTCTATTACAAAAAAAATACCAAAATTCAGTGATGAAAATAGTAAAAGATACTACTTTTTTATAATTTCATATATTTTTACTTGGCTGATAGGACTGTTGGCAATTTGGTGGTTTTATAGAAGTAGTGTTAGATTTTTAAAAAACAAAATAAAAAATTTTGAAACAAGTATTTACAATCTTGTTGATGTAATAGAAAAAAAAGATGCCTATACTGCAGGACATGGAAAAAGAGTTGCCAAGTATTCCAGGTTGATAGCAGAAAAATTATGGTGTTCGAAAGAGGAGATTGAATTGGTTTATAGAGCCGGAATGCTTCATGATATCGGTAAAATTGAAATTCCTGATGCACTTCTCGTGAAACCTGATAAACTAACAGATGAAGAATATAATTTTGTCAAAAGACATCCGGAAATAAGTTATAATTTATTGAACAAAGAACCTTTTAAAGAATTGTCAAAAATTGTACTTTACCATCATGAACGATATGATGGCAAAGGGTATCCAAAAGGGCTAAAAGGAAAACAAATACCTTTTTTATCCAGAATTATTACCGTAGCAGATGTTTTTGATGCCTTGACCACAAATAGAGCATATCGCCCCGCATTGTCTGTAGAGGATGCACTAAATATAATTTGTGCAGAAAAAGGAAAACAGTTTGATCCCAAGGTACTATATGTTGCGAAAGAGGTGTTGTCTTCGCAAAAAGCTCCGGCCAATATCACTCAGTTTCCAAAAAATAAATTTGAAGAATTTAAATTTTTTTATTATCTTAAAGATCAGTTAACAGGAGCATATAACTTCAATTATGTAAAGTTGATTATTAACAATAAATATAAAAATGGTACTTTCCATATTTATTGTATCAGATTTCCTAATTTTTTTGAATATAACAAAAAATATGGATGGGAAGAAGGGAATAATCTTTTAAAACATATTGCAAAAAGAATGATGTCAGCTTTTCCTGATTTTATAGTTATCAGAATGTCGGGAGATAATTTTTTGATTATTAGTTACAAGAGGTCTGATATTGACATTTGCGATAAGATTAATAGAGTATTTAAACAGGATAAATTAGAACCAGTATGTAAAAATATTATATTAGACAAAGGGTGTAAAATTACTTTGGATAACTTTGAGGATTGTTTAAAATAATTAAACATATTTGATTTTACCTCAAAATTATCTAAAATTCCCTATAATTATGACTATATAATTATAGGGTTTTTAGAGATGCCCTTATAGGGAGAATTTCGTGCATAACAACCAATTTACCCATCTTCATCTTCATACCGAGTATTCACTGCTTGACGGTGCAAACAAGATAAAACTACTTGCCAAAACCTTAAAAGAGCAGGGTGTGAAAAGTGTCGCCATTACTGATCACGGCAATATGTTTGGGGCTATTGATTTTTATAAAACAATGAATGCAGAGGGGATAAAGCCGATAATCGGCATGGAAGCATATCTTCACAATCAGGATGACTTGGCAGACAAAACAACAAGGCAGAGATTTCATCTTTGTTTGTATGCAAAAAATATGACAGGATACAAAAACCTTATGTATCTTAGCTCACAAAGTTACATACACGGTTTTTACTACTACCCGAGGATCAATAAAAAACTTCTAAAAGAGCACAGTGAAGGAGTTATCTGCTCATCAGCCTGTCTGCAAGGTGAAGTAAACTGGCATTTAAATACAAACAGTGAGAGAAACAGAAAGTTTGGGGCCAAGGGGTATGAAAGGGCTAAAGAGATTGCACTGGAGTATAAAGATATCTTTGGTGATGATTTTTATCTTGAGCTAATGAGACATGGCATAAATGACCAGTTTTTTATAGATGAGCAACTTATAAAACTCTCTTTGGAAAC
>CAZMKH010000221.1:0-2721 GCA_964566455.1 uncultured Campylobacteraceae bacterium
CCCAAAACTCTCTCTTTCAATGAAAACTCAGCCATACAGGAGAGTATATGGGCATAATGATGCTGAACTTCATAAATTTTCAATTTTTCATTTTTCATTTTTAATTCGTCAGCCCACTTGGTTGTTTCATATCCGGGATGTTTATCACGCACTATAATGTCAGGCTCAAAGTCATAAAATCTCTTAAAGCTCTCAACTGTTCTTTCAAAATATTCCATTGCCACAATGCTGTTAAGGTCACCTATATGTGGTGAAGTAACGACTATATCCTCATAAGCCAAAGTGATTGTATTTTTTTGATTTGCACCGACACAAAGTATCTTTTTATCAAGCTTGGAGGAGAGTTTTTGATACTTTGGAGCATAGCCTCTAGCCAGTCTTAAAGTCTCTTTTTTATCTCCTATTGCTTGTACTACACTATCATCACAGGCATTTATAATATCTCTGTCAAAATCAAGCACATAATCAACTACATTACCTAGCTTTTCACACAATTCTACTCTATCTCTAATGATAGGCTCTTCACTTAAGTTGGCACTGGTTGCAACTATAGGGCAGTCAATATAACCAAATATCAAATGATGCAAAGGAGTATAGGGAAGAAATACCCCTATCCTGTCAATTCCAGGAGCTACAAATGAAGTAATAGGCAACTCTCTTTTTCTGAGTTTATGGGGCTCTTTTTTCTTTACTATGACGATAGGCTTTTCTTTGCTTAAGATAAGCTCTTCTTCTTTTTTACTTAGGATAGCTGCTTTTTTTATATCCTCTATATCTTTAAACATAACTGCAAAAGGTTTGGATGGTCTTCTTTTTCTCTTTCTTAAAAGTTTGACACTCTTTGGAGAAACGGCAGAGCAGACTATATGAAAACCTCCCATTCCTTTTATGGCTACTATGTTACCTCTTTTTATACTTTTTGCACAAAGTTTTATAGCTTCTTCATCGCATTTTAAAAGCTCTTTTGAAAAAGTTTTATAAAATTTTGCCTTGGGTCCGCAGCTATGACACGATATGGGCTGAGCATGATATCTTCTATCAAGTGGATTTGTGTACTCATCTTTACACTCGACACACATTTTAAATCTGTCCATAGAAGTATTTACCCTGTCATAAGGAACTTTTTTAATGATAGAGTATCTTGGACCACAATTTGTACAATTGGTTAAAAAGTAGTTGTGTCTTCTGTCAAATTTATCATGCAACTCTCTTAAACAATCATCGCATATAGCAATATCGGGCGAAATGGAAGCAAATTTGGCTTTTGAAGTTTCACTTTGGATGATTTTAAACTCGTTTTCATTTAATGGAATTGCTTCTGTCTTTGTAGTTTTATCTATCTTTGCAAGCGGGGGTAGCGAGCTATAAAACTCATCTTCAAACTTTTTTATAGCTTCCTCATCAGCTTCAATTTCTAAAAAAACGCCCTCGCTGGAATTGTTCACAAAACCTTTTAGGCCGTGCTTCAAAGCAAGTTTATAAATAAAGGGGCGAAATCCAACCCCCTGCACAACTCCCTCAAACTTGTACCTATATCTCTTTTGTAAGTCCACTTATTATCCCGTATGGAAGATTTATCTCATCAAGGCTAAACTCTTGATTTGTAAAAACTTTATAATTTTTTGCTGTTATGGTATAAAATTTATCAACCAAATTTCCCAAAGCAAAAAGCGAACCGTTCATACATACTCCGTCTATCTCATAGTCTTGACTCAGCTCATCCATAAGACCTGAAACAAATTCGGCAAAACTTTCCATAACTCCAAAGCTGAGAGTCGGCATATCAAGACCTGCAAGCCTGAAACTCATAGCTGTTTTTATAACTTTTAAAGTATCAAGTTTCGGTTTATCTTCTTCTCGTATAAGTTTATAATCAATCCTGGGACCCTTTTTGCCCTTGAACGAATAAGCGCTGTCACACAAAGCTTTGGCTGCATTTTTTACATTTGCTCCATCATAAAACCCCAAGACTATACCAACAACTCCCCAAAGCTTATAGATATCACCCATAGCCTCAAAGTCAAACTCTATATCACTATCACAACCAAACTTTGCTCTGTAATTTTTGACAAGCTTTGCGGAAGTTGCATCTTCATTTTCTATGATATCAAAAAGCTCATTAAGAGTTTTTGGATACTCGAAACCAAACCCAAGATACTCAACCATACCAAATCTTTTAGAATATATCATTATCTTATCATTATACTCTTTGCTTAGATAAACTCCACTTACAACCTTGTCAAAAAGATTGTTTTCTGCAATTATAGAGTAAAATGCCCCATGTGCGGCTTCATAGCTTTTATCTTTATCCCTGTCAAGATAAAAAGTGTCTGCAACATCAGGCAATTTTTTTGTATTGTCATAAGTTATGATATATTTGTCACTGTTTATTGCCACATAATTTTTGGAGTACGCTTTTACCGGCAGAGGTGAAAAATTTTGATTGATTTTTGGCAGAAGTGTCTTATCTCCCTCGCTTAAAAGAACTCTTCCGTCATTCAATGCTATTGCTTTCAACTCTTTTTTTGACCTGTTTTCACCATCAAAGTCCAAAGATATCTTAAACTCTTCATCAACATTTACATCCGAAATCAATACAAAATCAACCCTCTCTTCTTTCAAATATGAGAGTATAAGTTCAAGCATCAAGTCATCGCTTAGCCTAACATTTAAATGATGCTCCTTTTCAAAAAACGGATACTCTTTGACTACCTTTTGACT
>CAZMKH010000222.1:0-2719 GCA_964566455.1 uncultured Campylobacteraceae bacterium
TGCGTCTTAGGGGATACAGCGACAGTGAGGATTTGACATTTTTAAACCTGGGGCCCGCCCATCCGGCAAGCCACGGCACCATAAGAACTTTTGTAGCACTCAAAGATGAAAAGATTGTAAGTGCAGTCAGCGAGATAGGATATCTTCACAGAGGTTTTGAAAAATCGTGTGAAAATCACAAATACAACCAAATCATCCCGTATACCGACAGGCTAAATTACTGCTCTGCCATACTAAACAACATCGCCTTTGCCGATGCAGTTGAAAAAATGCTTGAAATTGAAGTGCCTGACAGGGCAAAATTTATAAGAGTTATTATCGGTGAGTTATCCCGCATTATTGACCATCTTGTATGCCTTGCAGCAGCTCTTGTTGATATGGGGGCACTTACAAACTACTGGTATCTTTACAATCCAAGAGAAACGGTATATGACCTTCTTTCAAAACTGACCGGTGCCAGACTGACCAATGCCTATATGAGGGTAGGGGGAGTGAAATGGGATCTTTATGACGGCTTTGAAGATGATTTGAATGTTTGTTTAAAAGATATCTTAAAAGGTGTCGATGATTCGCTAAAACTTATAGCTCACAACAAGATATTTTTAGACAGGTCTCAAAATGTGGGTATTATAAACAAAGAGGATGCTCTAAGCTACGGCATCAGCGGCCCAAACCTAAGGGCAAGCGGTATTGCATATGACATAAGGGCTATAAAACCTTACTATTACTATGATACATTTGATTTTGAGATACCTGTCGGAAGTGTCGGAGATGTATATGACAGACTTATGGTGAGATTTGAAGAGATATATCAAAGTGTTTCCATCATCAAACAGGCTATGAAAAGATTGCCCGGCGGTGAGATAGCAGTAGATGACAGAAGAATATTTTTACCAAAAAAAGAGGATGTTTATAATAATATAGAGGGATTGATGAACCAATTCAAGCTTATTTTTGAAGGCGTAAAGGTGCCAAAAAAAGAGAGTTACTCTTCTATTGAAGCGACAAACGGAGAGCTTGGATTTTATATAGTAAGTGACGGTAGCGGCATACCTTATAAAGTAAAAGTTAGACCTCCTTGCTTTTACTCCATGAGTGCCCTGCCTCAAATCATAGAAGACCACTTGGTGGCAGATGCAGTGATAACTCTTAGCAGCTTAAATATAATAGCCGGGGAGCTTGATAGATGAGTCAGTTTTGTTTTAGTGAAGAGAATGAAAAAAAATTTAATGAATTAAAAAAGAGATATCCGGATATAAAGTCTTTGACGCTTCCCTCTCTTTGGCTTGTGCAAGAACAAGAGGGATGGATAAGCCTTGATGCTATGAAATTTTTAGCATCCAAACTAGGTCTTAGCGAAGCAGATGTTTACTCTGTGGCTACTTTTTATACAATGTTCAAACTTGAGCCCAAAGGCAAGTACCATATATGTCTGTGTAAAACCGCAAGCTGCAAACTAAGAGGCAGCGAGGCAATAAAACAAAAGATTGAGGAAAAGCTTGGCATTAAGCCCGGAGAAACCACAAAAGACGGAAAATTCTCTTTTGAAGAGGTGGAGTGCCTGGGAGCTTGCGGTAATGCTCCCGCAATGAGCTTGAATGATATCTATCATGAACACTTAACTCCCCAAAAGATTGATGAGATACTGGATGGATTAGAGTGATGTTGGTAAAAATAGTCAGTAAAAACTTTGATATAAAAGATTCACATAAGATTGATATTGCTTTAAAAAACGGCAGATACAGCTCTTTGGATAAAATTTTTGACCTTGAGCCTGAAGAATTGGTTGATGAAGTTGACAAAAGCGGTCTTAGAGGAAAAGGCGGAGGAGGTGCACCGGCCGGTGGAAAATGGAAGCTTATGCAGGGATATGAAGGAAGGCAAAAATATCTTGTGGTAAATGCAGATGAAAGTGAACCCGGCACTTTTAAAGACAGGCAAATCATGGAGTATGACCCGCACCTGCTCATTGAGGGAATGATAGATACTTGTTATGCTATAAAAGCCTCAAAGGCATACATTTACATAAGAGGAGAGTATGCTTTTTGGTATAAAAGATTAAATGAAGCTATAGATGAAGCTTATGAAAAAGGATTCCTCGGAAAAAATATAAAAGGGAGTAACTTCTCCTTGGATATTACAGTACACAGAGGTGCGGGAGCTTATATATGCGGGGAAAAATCAGCCCTTTTAGAGTCTTTAGAGGGAAAAAGAGGACATCCCAGACTAAAACCTCACCAAAAAGAGCCCGAATGGTTTTTTGGTGAACCTACTTTAGTAAACAATGTTGAAACCATCTCTTCGGTGCCATATATCATTAATGAAGGTTTTGAGGCTTATAGAAGTTACGGTACCGAAAGGAGTCCGGGAACAATGCTATTTGGAATGAGTGGGCATGTCAACAATCCCGGTATCTATGAAGCATCCTACGGAACTTCAATGGTTGAATATATCCAAAAGATAGGCGGCGGAGTGCCAAATGGCAAAAAGATAAAAGCGGTTATTCCCGGTGGCTCCTCCTGCTCCATTCTAAGAGGCGATGAGATAGAGGATGTTACACTTGATTATGAGTCATTAAAAGAGCATGGCTCCTCTTTGGGAACAGGCGGAATGATAGTAATGGATGAAGATGTTTTTATACCTGAAATTACAAAAAATCTACTTGAATTTTACCATCACGAATCCTGCGGTCAATGTACACCTTGCAGAGAAGGAGTAG
>CAZMKH010000223.1:0-2698 GCA_964566455.1 uncultured Campylobacteraceae bacterium
CTTATGTTTTTCACATAGAAGCAGTTAAAAAAGTAGGTAAAATGGCACTTCTTGTTGCTATTGCCACTTTGGTTGGAGCTATGATGGCGATAGGCATCGACCTTGGTCATCCTTTAAGAGCTTTCAAACTTATATTAGATCCAAACCTTCACTCTATGATGGGATGGATGGCAGTTTTATATACAGCATATTTTATCACTTTATGTTTTGAATTGTATTTTGCTATCAGAAAAGAGCAAGTTGTAGGTGAAAAGAGAAAAAATATAACTACTATCTTGATAGCACTCGGTATATGGAGTGTTCCTTTGGCATTTGCATTCCACGGAGGTGTCGGTGGAGTTTTTGCAAATACTGTAGCCAAGCCTTACTGGCACGGACCTATGCTTCCTGTTGTATTTTTGGCGGGCGCATTTTTAAGTGGCGGTGCTTTGTTTGCTACAGTAGCTTATATATGGAGACCTACTCAAAACCAAGAAGAGTTTACAAAAATGATGATATTTTTGGGTAAAACCACTTTGGCACTTTTGATTTTGGATGAGATTTTAGAACTTTCAGAAGTATATGTCGGTACTTTCTACTCCGCATTTGGAGAGGGACATTTATGGCTTCAAATCCTATTTGGCAAGTATTGGTATGTATTTTGGATAGTCCATCTTCTTATAGGTGTACTCATTCCTCTATTTTTACTGATATTCAAATCAAAATCACCAGGAGCTATAGCTTTGGCGGGTCTTTTAATTGCGGGCAGTTTTTTGGCAGTTAGATTAAATATAGTAATCCCCGGAATGTTAGACCCTGAGATTCCCGGTATCGCGAGAGCGTGGGTAAATGCCAAATTGAGCTTTTCATACTTACCGACTATTATGGAGTGGCAGGTATTGCTATTTATCGTTGCTATAGTGATGGCAGTATTTATGATAGGCAAAGCGGTATTGCCGATATATCAAACAGCAGGAGATGAAAAATGAAGACTAATAAAACAGATAAAAAAATCATGGATAGAAGAGGTTTTTTAAAAACTTCTGCTCTTCTTGGAGGTACGGCTGTCTGCGGAAATGCGATAACCAAAATAAACTCTAAAGGTTTTGGAAGAGGCAAGATAGACTATCCGTTAAATGATGCAGAAAATGTAATCTATTCAGTATGTTTGCAGTGTCATACAGACTGCCCAATAAAAGTTAAGATAGAAGATGGTGTTGCGGTTAAAATAGATGGCAACCCATACTCTATTCAAAACTTGAATTCCCCTATTCCTACTTCAACTGATGTTCAAGTAGGAGCAAAGATAGATGCGGGTATTTGCCCGAAAGGACAATCTGGTATCCAAACTATGTATGACCCATACAGAGTAGTAAAGGTTTTAAAAAGAGCCGGCAAAAGAGGTGAAAACAAATGGAAGACTATACCGTTTGACCAGGCAATAAAAGAAATCGTTGAAGGTGGAAAACTTTTTGCCGATGTTCCAGGCGAAGAAAACAGAGTAGTTGAGGGCTTTAGACAAGTAAGAGCTTTAACTGACGCAAAACTTGCAAAAGCTATGGCCGGTGATGCTATGAATGTCGGAAAAGGCAAAATGAGCCTTGCTGATTTTAAAGCGAAGTATAAAGATCATTTAGATAAATTAATCGACCCTGACCAGCCTGACCTTGGACCTAAAAACAACCAGTTTTTAATGCTTGCTGGAAGAATGGAGCATGGTAGAAAAGAGTTTGCAAAAAGATGGCAAAAAGCAGCATACGGAAGTATAAACTTTATGGAGCATACTACCGTTTGTGAGCAATCTCACCATATAGCCTACAAAAAGATAACAAGCCAATATCTTGGAAAAGGCAAATGGAAGCCGGCAGCCGAACACTTAAAGCCTGACTTTAGAAATTCAAGAATGGTTATCTACTTTGGAACAGGCTTTGTAGAGGCAAACTTCGGACCTCCTATCATGGCAAACTTGGCAACAAATGCCGTAACAAAAGAGGGATGCAAGATAGTAGTCGTTGATCCTAGATTTTCAAAAAGTGCGGCAAAGGCTTGGAAATGGATGCCTGTTCGTGCAGGTGGAGACGCAGCTTTAGCGTACGCTATGATAAGATGGATGTTTGAAAATGGTAAGATAAATAAAGCGTTCTTGAAAAACGCCAACAAAGCTGCAGCCAAAGCAAACGATGAAGAGAGTTGGACAAGTGCAACTCACTTGGTAACATTTGACAAAGAGGGACCGGGCAAAAAACTAAGAGCCAGTCAGCTTGGCATTGGAAGTGATGATCAGTTTGTCGTTATGAAAAATGGACAACCTGTAGCTGTAGATGTAAATGATAAATTAAACCCTGTTGTAGGTGACTTATACTATTCAGGTAGATTAAACGGTATCAAAGTCAAGTCTGAACTTTTAATGGTAAAAGAGTATGCTATGAGTAAAAGCTTGGAAGAGTGGGCTAAGATAGCAGGACTTGAAGTAGATGATATAGTAGAAGTAGTAAGAGAGTACACAAAATATGGAAGACAAGCTGCTGTAGAAATGTATAGAGGTCCGGTACAGCACACAAACGGATATTATAACGGTATGTCAGTAATTTATCTAAATATGCTCCAGGGCAATATCGATTATAACGGTGGACTTATAGCAGGCGGCGGACACTACCACGAAGATGGAAGCCATGGTGGACCTTTCAATCTCAAAAAAGATTCATTCCCCGGAAAAACA
>CAZMKH010000224.1:0-2696 GCA_964566455.1 uncultured Campylobacteraceae bacterium
TTATGCTGCTTTAATTTTATCAATTTTTCCAGCAATTCTTCAATCTCTTTTGCATTTTTTGTTATAAATCTGCTTTTTTGGTCTATTTTAAATATGGCTACATAGTTTGAGTTGGTATCAACTCCTTCAAAAAGCTCTATCTTTTTCCTGCTTCCAAGAAGTTTTAAATCAACCTTAAGAAGCTCTTTAAATATATAATTTTTTTTGCTAAAAAACTCTACTATATATTTCACAATCAATAACCTTTTGACAGAGGATGAAAATCCATAACGGTTTGTTCTAAATTTTTTTGTTGAATATGAGTATATATCTGAGTAGTCAAAATAGTCGAATGCCCCAAAAGCTCCTGTACTACTCTTAAGTCTGCTCCACCTAGTACCAAAGATGTGGCAAAAGAGTGTCTTAGGACATGAGGAGAGACATTGAGATATTTTTTGGTTATTTTAAATGCCGTAATCCTGCTCATTTTACCGCCTCTATAATTGACCCAGATATATTCACTTTTTTTCTCTCTTTTATCAATATATTCATTTAGCGCTTCTAAAGCAAATTTGGCAACAGGCACTACTCTTTGTTTGTCGCCCTTTGCACTTCTTATCTTTAGCCATTCACCGCTTATATCATCTTTTTTTATCTCTATCGATTCACTTACCCTGACACCCGTAGCATATAAAAAAAGTATATAGGCATAATCCCTATAATCAATCCATCCCTCTTTTTTTATAAGCTTCAAGCCTTTTATGATATCTTCATACTCCAATAGTGTCGGCAAATGTCTTTGATGCTTGAACTGTTTTAGTACGGGTCTGTTTTTTATAAACTCTTCTTTTTCACAAAATTTAAAAAATGCATTTATGGAGGAGAGTTTTCTGTTGATGCTGTTTTGATTGGTATATTTTTCGAGGTATCCCAGAATATCATCAAGTTTGGCTTTTATGATATCTTTGTTTAAAAATTTTTCAAAATCATTCAAGTCACCGCTGTATGCTTCGATACTCTTTTTTGAAAGTCCTTTTACTACAGTTATATACTCTATAAAAGCTTCAAGAGCCGTAGACATAAGCCTTACTTTATTTTATTTAATTTAAAGTATTTATCATCATAGTAAAGTGTGTCACTGGTGGTAAACATAAGATTTTCTATAGCATTTGGCAACTTGTAAACATTTGTAGTTATCAAGTCTTTATCAGTTGCAATAAGATATCCGTTTTTTTCTATCACATATATAAACTGTCCATATATCGCAGTGGAAAAGTTGGCAAATTTAAATTTTCTCTCTTTTAGCCTTTTAAGGTTTGAATTGGTCAATATGATTTTTCCGTCTTTTGTAAATACAAAAATCCTCTCTCCCAAAAATATAATATCTTTAACACCCACATTCATAAAAGATACTGATTTTGGGTCGATGGATATGACTCTTTTTTGAGTAGCCGCAACAAGTCTGTTATCCAATACATCCATAAAAATTACATTATTGAAATATGGTTTTGAGCTTACTACAATATCTCTTATAACTTTAAACCTGTTTGAATCAACAATGACCAGTCTTCCGTCAAGCGAAGGAAATACTATAAGTTTACCCAAAAAATAAGGTGCAACGAGTCTTGCATCAAGCGCATATACATCATCAAGTTTTTTTGAAAATTTTACAATGTTGTTTTTTATATCATATACCATCAATGAGTTATCGCTGAAAACTATCGCTAAAAGATTGTTTTTCAATGATGCACTGGCTATCATTTTTGAAAAATTATGTGAAAACAAAACTTTATCGTTTTTATCTTTGATACTAAGTTTACCCATAGGTGAAGTATAGATTACTCTGTTTTTACTAATATTTAAAAATCTGTTATTTTTAGGTATAAAAACATTCATCAAGCCTGTTTTTTTAGATATAACCTGACCGTTTTGCAAAGTTGCTCCACTTCTTGTAACATCTACTATAGCAGCAGGTAAATTTCCGTCAAAGCTTACATAGCCCGCTACTTTTTTTGGCTCGTACAGGGACTTTGATGAGCATCCTGCAAAAATAAAGACAAAAAGTGATACCAGTATAAAATTTATATTTTTTTTCATAATTTAACTAAACCTTTTTTATTTTATATAGTGCTCTAAATTTTTGGCAATATTTTTAAGCGGAGAGTCTACCTCTATGGAAGATAGTTTTATTTTTGCCTGGTCTTTCTTTTTCTCTTTTAAAAGCAGATATGCATCTTCCAAGAGTGCAAAATTTTTAAGAAGTCCTGCTTTTGAATTGTCAATGTAATCATTTAACTTGTCACTTTTTTTGGACAGTGAGGCAAGCTGATAAGATGCCAGGTCTGAAAGATACTTATCTTTGGCGTTATCCTTTACCTCTTTAAAAATATCTGTATCATTTTTTTTCGAAGCCACCTGCAATCTGTATGCATAGTAAAGATTGATATTTTTATCTTTTAGGATTTTAGCCGCATCAGCATCATCAGGGTTTTTGATAAGTTTCAGATAAGCTTCGTTTGCAGCTTTTAAATTGCTTTCATCTATATATGTTTTTACCGAAAAGCCTACAAATGCTATCACTGCGATAACAACTACAGTTATGATAGGTTTTTTATATTTTTTATAAAATCTCTCTGCTCTTATGAGCCCCTCTAAAAACTGCTCTTCAGTATTTAATTCTTCTTTTACGGCTTTTAAATCCTCTTTGATACTCAAAA
>CAZMKH010000225.1:0-2655 GCA_964566455.1 uncultured Campylobacteraceae bacterium
AATGCGTTGAAAATGTTTTGATGGTTCAAAGAAACTTCGAAGAAGTTGATATGGTAGAGGGAAGAGACCATATATACAATGACTTGATTTCAAAAGAGAGCGAATTTTGCGAAGCTGAAGTTATGGACAGCGAGGACCCTCTATTTTTACTTTACACCTCAGGGAGTACCGGTAAACCAAAAGGAGTCCAACACAGTGGAGCCGGATATATCCTCTGGGCTCAATACACTATGGAAAATGTCTTTGATGTAAAAGAGAATGATACTTTTTGGTGTACAGCTGATGTAGGTTGGATAACAGGTCATACATATATAGTTTACGGACCATTGGCTATAGGAGCTACTACTGTTATGTATGAAGGAGTTCCTTTATATCCTGATGCCGGAAGATGGTGGAAAATGATAGAAGAGCTTAGAGTAAACCAGTTTTACACAGCTCCGACTGCCATAAGACTTTTACACAAAGTTGGAGCAGACGAGCCTGCAAAATATGACTTAAGCAGTCTTAAAGTTCTTGGAACCGTAGGTGAGCCTATCAATCCAGATGCCTGGATGTGGTACTACGAAACTATAGGCGGAGGAAAATGCCCGATAGTTGATACCTGGTGGCAGACTGAAACAGGTGGTCACATGATAAGCCCGCTTCCCGGAGCTACACCTATCAAACCAGGCTCTGCAACATTTCCGCTTCCAGGTATCAAGGCTGAAATAATTGACGAAGAAGGCAATAAAATGCCTGTCGGAGAAAAAGGACTTCTTTGTATCACAAAACCTTGGCCGAGCATGATAAGAACCATTTGGGGAGACCCTGACAGATTTGTCAAGTCTTACTTTGGAGACTGTAAAAAAGATGGAAAGCCTGTCTACTTTTCAGGTGACGCCGCTATCTACGATGAGGATGGGTATATCTTCATAACCGGAAGAACAGATGATGTTATAAATGTCTCAGGCCACAGACTTGGAACTGCTGAGATAGAGGGTGTTGTAGGACACGAGGAGCATGTAGCTGAAGTTGCGGTTGTAGGAAAGCCTGATGAGATAAAAGGTGAAGATGTATTTGCATATATCGTAACCAAAAAAGATGTAGATGAAGCAACACTTCTTAAAAATATCAATGCACTCATAACAAAAGAGATAGGTCCTATTGCAAAAGTAGGCTCTATTTTGGTAGTACCTGGACTTCCTAAGACAAGAAGTGGTAAAATTATGCGAAGGATTTTAAGATCTATCGCAAAAGGTGAAGAGATAACTCAAGATATCTCAACCATAGAGGATCCGTCCATAGTCGGAACCATAGAAAAACTTTTCAAAGAAAAAAACAGGAGCTAAAAGATGAAAAATCACAAAGTTATAGACATAAAGATAACTTATGACCCGGAACTCATAGATAATGAAGAGGAGTTGGATAAAAAGATAAAAGATTTTTTGGAGGATTTAAAATCCAAAAAAGGTGTAACTCTGAGAGCAAAAAGACACAAAGTCGAGCTTGATTATATGCCTGATGAGTATGGGCTTGTATAGTTAAAACGGAGGGATTATCCCTCCGTTATTTTATACTCTTACTTCTTTTATAGCACCGACCAATATCTCAAATGCTTCTTCACTGTAGTGTTCAACCTGCTCTATATCAGCCAATGCCGCATCCATATCGTTTGACTTAAAATACTCTTCAAGAGCTTTTTTAAGAAGTTGGTGAACTGCTCTGTGCTCCTGGTCAACTTTTTGAATAGTCTGTTGGTTTTTGGCTAAAAGTTTTTTAACCTCGCTTCCAAACCACTTTCCAAATCTGCAACTGTTTTCATCGATAATGTTTATATTTTTCTTCTCTATCATAGCCTTGTAAGCTTGGAGTTTAAGTTTTATATGGTCAATCTTACCGTTACTTATATGCATCTCTCTTGTGATATTTGTAGTTAGATTTTGAATATCTTTGGAATTTCCTCTTGCTTTGTCAGCTGCTTCTTTAAATTCATCCAAAACTTCTACACCTTTGGTTGACTCTTCTCTGAATGTTTCAGTTGCTCCCAGTATGGTTGAAGCACTCTGCTTTAGTGTGCTTATATTTATCTCTACTTCCTGAGTTGCCTTTTGGGTTCTCTCAGCCAGTTTTCTTACCTCATCGGCAACTACGGCAAAGCCTCTTCCGTGTTCACCTGCACGAGCCGCTTCTATGGCGGCATTTAGTGCCAAAAGATTTGTTTGGTCACTTATGTCTTTTATGAGGTTTATAATATCAGCTATAGAGTTTACATGGTCATTTAATGCATTTGAGTCATCCTGCAAATTTACCGTTATCTCTTCTATCTTTTGCATAGACTCTACTACTTTGTCTGTATTTTGCTCTATCTTATTCATTTCCTCTGCATTTTCGGCGTTAAGCTTATCGGCTGATTCCAGCATGGCAAGGTTTTCATCTATGGTATCTTGTAAAAACCTGACACCGCTGTCATAACTTTTTAGTATAATATCGAGCAGTTTTATCTTTGCCATGTCATCACTGCTGCAGCTTTCTGTACTTTCATTATAAAGCGCCCTGCTTTTTTCATCCTGACACATTTGAAGTTCATTTTTTAGCTGCTCATTTTCCGCTTTTAGAGTTTTTATCTCCTCCTCAAGCTCTCTTATCTTTCCCCCTGAAAACATCTCTTCTCCTTTT
>CAZMKH010000226.1:0-2655 GCA_964566455.1 uncultured Campylobacteraceae bacterium
ATTGTGAAATCATACAAAATCATTTAAAGTGGTATTTTTTTATAATTTTACCGATACTGTATAAAATTGACGGCAGGATTTTTCCAAAAGATAAAGCTTTCAAAGCACTAAATGCTGCAGTAGCGGCAAATAAAATCATAGCAACATTTGCAGGGCAGTGGCCGCACAACTCCTATATGATACCGGGAGGAGTAGTGTGTGACCCTACTTTTGTAGAGGTTTTTCAGGCAAAAAGTTACATAGATGAGGTTATATCATTTTTTGAAGAAGAGATACTCAAGAGTGACATAGAGAGTATTGTTCATATAAAAAATATAAAAACCCTGCTTGAATCTGACGGTTTATTAAAAGAGTCAATAATGCTAATGGATACTTATGAACTTTCTTATCTTGGACAATCTCATGACAGATTTATAGCTTTTGGTGAAAATTCTATTTTCGAAAAAGGTAAAGCCATAAAAACAGTCAAAAAAAGAGTCAGTCAAAAATATACAAAAGAAGAAAGTTTGGATTTTACATATGCAAAAAATGTAACTTATAATGGTAGATTTTATGAAGTCGGTCCTCTTGCCAGGGCTATGGTAGCTGCCAATCCTTTGGCAAAAAGTTTGCACAGGGTTTATAAAGATTCACTTCTAAACAGAATTATTATGAAAGTAATGGAGATAGCTTATCTTTCATATCATGTGCGAAATACCCTGAGCCATATCAATATAAACGAAAAATCTTTCATAAAACCAAAAGTAAAGATAGAAAACCTTGAGGGAAGAGGTGACGGATTTGCCGAAGCTGCAAGAGGCTCCTTGTATCACACCATAGAGATAAAAAACGGTCAAATAGACTCATACAATATCATAACTCCAACCCAGTGGAATCTCGGAAACAGTACTTTTAAAAATGAACTCTCAACGATACAGCAAGCACTTTTAGGGCTTAAAAATGAAAATGAAGTAAATCTTGTATTTAGGAGTTTTGATGAGTGTTCGGTTTGTACTACCCAGTAGCACAATGCTTATCTGACAAAAAACTGAAAAAAATTATTCAAATAAGATAAATATTCTCTTGTTTAAGTAGTTTGTATTATAATATATGATAATTTAAAACATAAGGAGATATAATGGATAGTAAAACAGTAGAAAAATTGGATGTAATTATTTCAAACAATCTCAAAAAAGATGGATTGGGCAATGTGGGGCTTGACAAGGTAAAAGAGTTGATTGAAGATATCGGTGCTATTGTACTGGATGTTAGACCGCCTGCAAAAGTTGAAGGTTTAAACGCTGAAGAAGCAGGGGTGCCAAATGCATATTATACTCCTTATCCTCAATTTGCCAAATATTTGGATATATTGCCAAAAGAGCATACAACACCTATAGTCATAGCTTGCCTAAAGTCATGGTTTGCCAACAGGGTTATGGGTTATCTTGAAATGCTTGGCTATGAAAATGTATATGTTTTAGATACAAATATAGCCAATCTCATAGAGGTTTATAAAAAATAAATTAGTTCTACCGTCAACTCTTTAAATATTTTTAAGGAGTTGATTTCTCCTAAAATGCTTCATTAATATTTTTCATTTTATCTTTTGTGACAAAAAAGAAATATTTTCATAAATAATAAAAGTTATATAAAAAATTTATTATAAAATAGAAAATTTAAACAAAATATAAGTATGAATGAATTATCATTCTATAAATGAATGTTCAATAAGGAGGTAAAGATGCACAAAAGGGATGAGTCGCTAATGAAAATATTTAGCAAAAGGCTTAAAAAACTTGAGAATTTGCCAAAGATAGATGAAAACAAGTCTATCTCAGCAGTTTTGGATGAAGAGGGTATAAGCAGAAGAGATTTTATGAAGTGGGCTGGAGCTATGACAGCGTTTTTAGGATTGTCTTCCACTTTTACACCGACTGTTGCAAAAGCTGCAAAACTTGCAGACAGACTACCTGTGATTTGGCTGCATATGGCAGAATGTACGGGATGTAGTGAGAGTTTGATAAGGACTGCTACTCCAACGATAGACAGTTTGATATTTGATTATATATCACTTGATTATCATGAAACCATAATGGCAGCAGCCGGCTGGCAGGCGGAAGAGAATCTTGAAAACTCTATCAAAAAATATCACGGTAGATATATCATGATGACCGAAGGGGGTATCCCTACCGGTAACGGCGGCAACTTTTTGACTATAGGTGCCCATGGAAAAACAGGTGAGGATATAGCAAGAGAGACTGCAGAAGGTGCAGCAGCCATATTTGCCATAGGAACATGTTCAAGTTTCGGAGGAATTCAAGCGGCTAACCCAAATCCAACAAGTGCCATGCCTCTTAGCAAAATCACTTCAAAACCGGTCATAAATGTTCCCGGATGTCCGCCTAGTGCTAAAAATATAGTAGGAACTTTGCTACACTTTATACTTTTTGGAACACTTCCGGCACTTGATGCTTTCAATCGTCCAAAATGGGCATACGGTCACAGAATCCATGACTTATGTTACAGAAGGGGACATTTTGATGCAGGTGAATTTGTCGAACAGTTTGGAGATGATGGTGCCAAAAACGGCTACTGCCTTTATAAGGTAGGTTGCAAAGGACCATATACATTTAACAACTGCGGTACCCAAAGATTTAACCAGCATACTTCCTGGCC
>CAZMKH010000227.1:0-2626 GCA_964566455.1 uncultured Campylobacteraceae bacterium
CGATTTTACCATCTTTTACTACATTTTTTATATCGGTTTGAAGAAACATTAATGGATTCACCTATTTACCTTTTATAGATTTATATCATATGTCAAGCAATATTTGTTCCATTCTATTTATCCCAATTTTTAGTTTATTTGGATATAATGCAAATCTATTTATAATATATTAAGGAAAAATTTAGTGCAAGAGATAAGAAATATAGCAGTTATTGCTCATGTTGACCACGGTAAAACAACACTGGTAGATGAACTTTTAAAACAATCACACACCTTTAGAGAAAATCAAAAAGTTGACGAAAGAGTTATGGACAGTAATGACCTCGAAAAAGAAAGAGGTATAACCATACTGTCAAAAAATACGGCAATTATTCATAAAAATTACAAGATAAATATCATAGATACTCCCGGACACGCTGATTTTGGAGGTGAGGTGGAGCGGGTTTTGAAGATGGTTGACGGAGTGCTTTTGTTGGTTGATGCACAAGAAGGTGTAATGCCTCAGACAAAATTTGTAGTAAAAAAAGCTCTCTCTTTGGGACTTAAGCCTATAGTCGTTGTAAACAAGATAGATAAACCTGCTGCCGAGCCTGATAGAGTAGTGGATGAGATATTTGACCTGTTTGTTGCACTTGATGCCAATGATGAACAGCTCGAGTTTCCTGTGGTTTACGCTGCTGCAAGAGACGGATATGCAAAATATAATATGGAAGATGAAAACAAGGACCTAGAGCCTCTTTTTGAAACCATTATAAATGAAGTACCCCCGCCCAAAGGAAGCATAGACAATCCTACACAGATACAGGTTTTTACGCTTGATTATGATAATTTTGTAGGAAAGATTGGAATTGCCAGAATTTTTAACGGCAGCATCAAGAAAAATCAAAACATAATGCTGGCAAAAAGCAACGGCGAACAGATAAACGGAAGAGTAAGCAAACTGATAGGATTTTTGGGACTTGATAGGATTGATATAGATGAAGCCCATAGTGGAGATATAGTAGCTATTGCCGGATTTGAAGCACTTGATATCGGTGACAGCCTGGTAGATCCTACCAACCCTATGCCACTAGATCCTATGCATATAGAAGAGCCTACGCTTTCAGTTATATTCAGTGTAAATGACTCTCCACTAGCTGGAACTGAGGGAAAATATGTCACATCCAACAAACTCCAAGAGAGACTTGAAAATGAGATGAAAACCAATATTGCCATGAGATATGAGGCTATAGGAGAGGGAAGTTTTAAAGTTTCAGGTAGAGGTGAGCTTCAGATAACTATACTGGCGGAAAATCTAAGAAGAGAGGGGTATGAATTTTCTCTTGGACGACCGGAAGTTATCATCAAAGAGGAAAACGGTGTAAAAATGGAGCCGTATGAGCTTTTGGTGGTTGATGTACCTGATGAATTTACAGGTGTTGTTATAGAAAAACTTGGAAAAAGAAGAGCAGAGATGGTTTCTATGACTCCTACAGGTGACGGACAGACGCGTATTGAGTTTGAGATACCCGCACGCGGTCTTATAGGATTTAGAAGTCAATTTTTAACTGATACTAAAGGCGAAGGAGTGCTCAATCACTCATTTTTAGAGTTTCGACCAATGGGTGGAAATGTAGAACATAGGATGAATGGAGCTTTAGTGTCTATGGAAAACGGTACAGCTCTTGGATATTCACTGTTTAACTTGCAAGATAGAGGTGTGCTTTTTGTAAAACCTCAGGATAAAGTATATACAGGTATGATAATAGGCGAAAATGCCAGAGCAAATGACCTTGATGTAAACCCTATAAAAGGAAAAAATCTTACAAATGTAAGAAGCAGTGGGGCTGATGAAGCTATCAAGCTGGTTCCTCCAAGAGAACTGACATTGGAGTCAGCTCTGGAGTGGATAGAAGATGATGAACTTGTAGAAGTAACACCAAAAAGTATAAGACTGAGAAAAAGATATCTCGATCCGACTGTTAGAAAGAGAATGGCAAGGAAAATTAGCAGCGAATAACTAAAAGGAGGCAGATATGGGCTTGATGTTGGCAATTGTATTTATCATCGGTATTTTGATACTGATGCACAACTCTTTGGTAGCAAAGAAAAATCAAGTGGAAAATATATCTGCTTCAGTTGATACTGTTTTAAAAAAGAGATACAACCTTATACCAAACCTTGTTTCAAGCGTCAAAGAGTATATGAAACATGAAAGAGGGGTTTTGGAAAAGATTACGGCTCTTCGCTCAAAGGCTTTAAATCCTTCGGTTACTTCCGAAGAGAAAATCCAAATAGACAAAGAGATAAGTAGTGCCTTAAAAAGTATCCTGATAGCTGTTGAGAATTATCCCGACCTAAAGGCAAGCGAAAACTTTATGCATCTGCAAAGAACTTTAAATGAGATTGAAGAGCAAATTTCAGCTGCCAGAAGAGCATACAACCAGGCAGTAACAGACTACAACAATGCTTTGGAAATGTTTCCTACCAATATAATGGCATCATTTATGCATTATAAAAGAAAACCCCTTTTTAGTATCCCCGAATCGGAAAAAGAAAATCCAAATGTAAAAGATTTGTTTAATAAGTAAATAGATGAAAAAACTCTCGGAGTTGATGAATTATTACTATGATGATATATATCCTC
>CAZMKH010000228.1:0-2605 GCA_964566455.1 uncultured Campylobacteraceae bacterium
TACATTAACTTTCAATATAATTATGGTATAATCTTGGTATGATATTTGAATATGATATAAATAAAAGTAAATCAAATAAACAAAAACATGGCATAGATTTTGAGGAAGCAAAAGAGCTTTGGCAAGACCCGTATGCTTTTGAAATACCATCTATAAGCAATAAATATGAAAATAGGTTTTTAGTTTTTGGTCAAATTAATTCCAAAAATTGGACAGCAATAATTACTTATAGAGATACAAATATTAGAATCATCTCTGTAAGACGCTCAAGAACAAAGGAGGTAAGACTTTATGAAAGCGTCAGAAATAGATAAAAAATTTGATGACAATCAAGAAGATATACTAGAATATTTTGATACATCAAAAATAAGAATGATAAATGAAGAACCTAAAAGAGTAAATATTGATTTTCCATCTTGGATGGTTGTTTCTTTAGATAAAGAAGCTAAACATATTGGAGTAAGCAGACAAGCAATTATTAAAATGTGGATAGCTGAAAAACTACAAGAATCAACAACTAAAATATCGACTACATAACAAATCATTGCAGAGTTAGATTTGACCCTGCGGTTCAAATATTTCTGGGCTCAATCGCTGCTCGTTCCCGCTACGCGTGAACGAGCATTACACAAGGATAGCAAAATGGAAAAATATCTTATCACCAAAGAGGAGATTGAAGCTTTTAAGGGTATAGACAAGACGCATTTTTTAAACAAACAGGCAAAACGTTGCAATAAATCTCTTGGGGATTTGACAGGGCTTACAGGTATGGGTTTTCATATCATAGAGGTACAACCCGGCTTCTATACTACTGAATTTCATAAACATTATCACGAAGATGAGTGCGTTTATATACTTGAAGGTGAAGGTGAAGCTATCATCGGTGAAGACATATATGCCGTTAAAGCGGGTGATTTTTTAGGTTTTAGAGCCGGAGGAAAAGCACATACCATAAAAAACAGCGGTCAAACTGTCCTTAAGTGTATAGTAGCAGGTCAAAGACTAGAGCATGATGTAGGAGAATACCCAAATGTAAACAAACGCGTTTACAGAAACAAAGGGATGCCTTGGAATCTTGTAGATATCGATGATATCAGCGAGCCCGATGCCGGAAGAAAAATATAAAAAACCAATAAACCAAAATTTTGCAATATACTTAATTGCATTAGCACTACTATAACAAACTTTATTGCAAAATTTAGGATAAAATTTCATCAATACATAAAGATATCTTGATATATATATATTTTTATGATATAATTTCGCCATATTAATTTTTGGAGCAAATTATGTGGAATGAAACGGTCAATTATCTGGTTTTTAATTTGATGGGGTTAAGTGGCAATGCCGGAAAAGCTATACATTTTTTTATATATGACTCAGTGAAGATACTTGCCCTTGTATTTGTTATAGTTTATATCATATCTTTTATACAGACTTATATAGATACTGAAACAGCAAGAGACTATATTCAGGGAAAGTCAAAATTTATAGGCAACTTACTTGCTGCGATATTCGGTATACTCACTCCTTTTTGTTCTTGCTCTTCGATACCTCTTTTTTTAGGCTTCACTCAGGCGAGGATACCAAGAAGTGCCACTTTTTCATTTCTTATCAGCAGTCCTATGAATAATGAGATAGCCATAGCCATACTATTTGCAAACTTTGGTTGGAAGATAGCTCTTTTGTATACATTTTTTGGTCTTGCTACTGCGGTTATAGGAGGATATTTGGTTGATTTGGCAACAAAAGAGGATGATATACTTTTGAAAATTCCTGCTATGGAACAGGTTAATGAAGCCAGTTTTATAGATATGGTATTTAAACATCGTACACAAAATGCCTGGAAAAACTCTCTGGAAGTTATGAAAGAGATATATCTTTATGTATTTGCAGGTATCACCATAGGGGCTTTGATACATGGTTTTGTGCCGGCAGATTTTATCACCAAGTATGCAGGAAGCGACAATCCTTTTGCTGTATTTGTCGCAGTTATCTTAGGTATTCCGATGTATGCCGGAGCTTCAACTATAGCACCCCTGATAGCTCCGCTTGTCTCAAAAGGTATGCTTATGGGTACGGCTCTGTCATTTATGATGGCGGTTGTAGCTTTGTCATTGCCTGAAGCTATGATACTCAAAAAAGTATTAAGCTGGAGACTTATAGCTTTGTTTTTCGGTATAGTCGGAAGCGGTATCATCACGGTAGGTTATATTTTCAATGCAATTTTATATTAAAGGAGAAATTATGGATATAAAAGTTTTAGGAAGTGAGTGTTGTGCCAATTGCGATGCTCAGATGGAGATAGTAAAGAGTGCTTTGGCAAAGATGGGCAAAACAGCCAATCTTGAAAAAGTTGAAGACCTTATGGAAGTTATGAATTATGGAGTTATGAGTACTCCTGCCATCGTAGTAAACGGAGAGGTCAAATCAAGAGGCAAGATACTAAACGAGCAGGAAGTTATAAAGCTTTTGGAAAATGTTTAATAGATAATTTACGGGAAGTTGCTACTGTTTCATAGCAAATTTGACTAAAGCGCTTCCCCATGTAAGTCCGCCGCCAAAAGTATCAAGCAGCATAAGATCACCATATTTAAGATTGCCG
>CAZMKH010000229.1:0-2605 GCA_964566455.1 uncultured Campylobacteraceae bacterium
GATATCGCCGTTTACTCTCCAAAAGACAGCTTTTTATTTGTAGGAAATATGGTCTTTAACGGCAGAATGTTAAACTATACCAAACACTCAAATGTTGACGGCTGGATAGAGGCTCTAAAAAAACTTGCCAAGCTAAAAGCCAAGCATATAGCAGCGGGACATGGTGATGATTTTAGCGCAAGCTCATACAAAGATACCCTGCAGTATCTTCAAATCCTTAAAAAAACAGTACAAAAAGGGTATGATGATGTAGCTGACCCAAGTGACATAGCCAAAAATTTCCCTATGAACAGTTATAAAAAGAAAAATATACCTTTTTACAGGCAGTTAAACCTGCACAATATTGAAGATTATTACAATCAATTGGATGCCCAATGAGTGTAAAATATATTTTTATAAGATTTTAAATTTATCATTAAAGTTGAACTATTAGATAAGATTATAAAATTAAGCTTATCTTTACATTGCGTATAAAAAATGGTACAATTTATAATATTTTTTATATATAAAAAGGGGAAGAAATGTATAAAAATCTATCTATCAACAAAAAGATACAAATACCTATCATATTGGTTATCTTGCTGGGTTTTGTAGTTTTTACTCTTAGAGAGTATTCAAGCATAGATGACTTAAAAAAAGAAACTTACAGCCAGGAGACAAAGAGTTTCAATATAGCTCTAAATGATCAAATAATATCCAAAAAAAATGTTTGGATTACAAACGCAATGCTTTTATCTAAAAATCACAGATTGATAAATGCTATACTCGCCGATGATAGAGGCTCTTTAAAAATTCTTCTTGCAGGTATAGGTAAGCTTTATAGGGAAAATACCCCTTTTAAAAAGGTAAGTGTTCATATAGTTGATAAAGATTTAAAATCCATCATCAAGTCCTGGAAACCAGAAAGTTTTGGTGAAAAAGTGGCTTTAAACTCTTATAAAAAAGTTCTCTCAAGCAAAAAACCTCTTGTCACATTTGAAGAGTCATCAAAAGGTTTGAGACTAAGAAGTGTATTTCCTGTATTTAGCGGCAGTGAATTGATAGCTTTACTTGATTTTAGCGGTGGTATAAACAACTTTGGCGGAGCATTAAAAAAGAATAATATGGATTTTTTATACTTTTTGGATAAAAACTTTGCGTCAATTGACAAAAAGATAAAATACAAAAAAGATGGCTACCCTCTATCAAGCACCAAACATATAGATAAAGCATTTTTGAACTATGTTTTATCAAGCAACTTTAGTTTGAAAAAAGCCATAAGTGACAAATATCTGATAGATGATAAATATCTTACAAAAGCTTTTCCTCTCAAAAGATTTGACGGCGTGACTGTGGGATATGCTTTACTGGGGGTTAAAAGTGAAATCATCAACAAGCAAATCGATGCCGATATCGCAAAATTAAAAGAACAAATCATTCTCATAGGTATCATTGATCTTCTTATTCTTTTGATCATATTGTTTATGGTAAATAAGATAGTCATAAAACCTATCAACAACTTGGCAAAAGCAAGTTATGAGTTGGCTCAGGGAGATGCCGATCTTTCCAAAAGGATAGACATAGAGTCAAACGATGAGATAGGAAAAGCCATACACAACTTCAACCAATTTATCGAGAAGGTTGAAGAGATAGCAAAAGAGGCTGAAGAGGAAGCCAAGATAGCAAACGAAGCGGAAAAAGATGCAAAAGCCAATCTTGAAAAAAGCAAACTCTTTACCTCTTTGGCTGACACTCTTATAGAGGGTTCTACTAATGATGCAAATGACCTTCAAGATTCGCTCTCAGGCAATATAGAAAGCATAAATGAGATAAACAGCATAAATGAAGAGGCTGAAAAGACTGTAAGTGCTGTGCAAACAAGTGTAAATGATATAGTAGAAAATATAAACACTATTGCAGAAATGATGCATGGAGCAAAAGAGAGCTCAGAACAGGTAAATGAAAATGTTGAAGAGATTAGCAATGTTATCTCTCTTATCAAGGATATATCAGACCAAACCAATCTGCTTGCACTGAATGCCGCTATCGAAGCAGCCAGAGCCGGAGAGCATGGAAGAGGCTTTGCGGTAGTTGCTGATGAGGTAAGAAAATTGGCAGAGAGAACACAAAAAGCAACAGGAGAAGTCGAAGCCAATATCAACATACTAAAACAAAACTCAAATGAAATGCTTGAAAGCAATGAAAAAACTGAACATCTCACAACCGAATCAACCCAAAAACTAAATGAATTTACGCAAACTTTAGACAACCTTATAGAAAGCTCAAGAGTAACCAAAAAGAAAAATGAAGATATAGCAAATGAGCTTTATATAACACTTATAAAGATAGATCATATGATATTTAAATCAAATGGCTATAAAGCTATCTACAAAGAAAACGGCAGCGCACAGTTCAGTGATGAAAAAAGCTGCAGATTTGGTAAGTGGTATACAAGCAGTGAGATAGTAAAAGAGTATGGAAAACTACCATCCTATCCGGCTATCGCCGATCCTCATAAAAATGTCCACCACATCATAAAAGAGATACTTGAATATATCAAAACAAACCAGACCATAGAAAAAGCTGATGAGATTTTAGCTTTGGCAAAAGATTGGGAGAAAAATTC
>CAZMKH010000230.1:0-2589 GCA_964566455.1 uncultured Campylobacteraceae bacterium
AAAATCATGAAGGATGTGTAACTGACAGCGGATGTGTAAGCGTAGATACAGGTATATTTACAGGTAGAAGCCCAAAAGACAAGTATTTTGTCGATCAACCGCCATCAAATAAATATATCGCTTGGGGAGATATAAATCATCCAATCAAAAAAGAGATTTTTGATAAACTTTTTGAAAAAGCCAAAGAGGAGTTAAGCGGTAAAGAACTTTATGTTCAAGATGCATTTTGCGGAGCAAGTAAAAACAGTAAAAAATCCATAAGGGTTATAGCTGAAATCGCATGGCAGGCACATTTTGTCAAAAATATGTTTATAAGACCCGCCAAAGAGGAACTTGAAAATTTTAAACCCGACTTTACCTTGTATGTTGCAAGCAAAGTAACAAATGATGAGTGGAAAGAGGAGGGATTAAACAGTGAAGTTTTTGTAGTATTTAATATAGAGGAAAATATAGCTGTAATCGGTGGAACCTGGTATGGAGGAGAGATTAAAAAGGGAGTTTTCTCCATGATGAATTACTGGCTACCGCTTGAAGGTAAGCTTGGTATGCACTGCTCAGCAAATGTGGGAAAAGATGATGATGTGGCTCTCTTTTTTGGACTGAGCGGAACTGGAAAAACGACGCTTTCTACTGATCCAAACAGAGCTTTGATAGGTGATGATGAGCATGGATGGGATGATGAGGGTGTATTTAACTTTGAAGGCGGATGTTATGCAAAAGTTATAGATCTTGACCCTTCAAGTGAGCCTGAAATTTATGCTGCTATAAAAAGAGACGCACTTTTGGAAAATGTTGTTGTCGATGAAAATGGTCATGTAGATTTTGCCGATAAAAGTAAAACAGAAAATACAAGAGTTTCATATCCTATTTATCATATTGAAAATCACTGCTCAACCCTGCAGGCAGGTCATCCAAAAAATATCATTTTTTTAACTGCCGATGCGTTTGGAGTTTTGCCACCGGTCAGTAAACTTACAAAAGAGCAGGCAATGTATTATTTCTTAAGCGGCTATACTGCAAAAGTAGCCGGTACCGAAAGAGGCATCACTGAACCTGTTGCAACATTCAGTTCATGTTTTGGTGAACCGTTTTTGCCGTTACATCCGACAGTTTATGCAAAGCTACTTGGTAAAAAAATAGATGAGCATAAAGTAAATGTATATCTTGTAAATACAGGATGGAGCGGTGGAGCTTACGGAGTAGGAAAAAGAATGAGTATAAAAGCTACTAGAAGTTGCATCAATGCCATACTTGATGGAAGTATAAACGATAGTGAATTTGAAACTCTACCTGTATTTAATTTGTCTATTCCGAGGAGATTGGAGGGGGTTGACAGTAGTATACTCAATCCAAGAAATACATGGACAGATAAGAAAAAATATGACGAAACAAGAGATAAATTAGCTTCAATGTTTGTTGAAAATTTCAAAAAATATATCACCAAAGAGAGTGATTTTTCAAAATACGGACCCAAAATATAAAAAGTAGAGTAACGGAGGAAAAAATCCTCCGTTTTATATTGTAAAAATACAACCTCAATCTAAAAAGGAATATATTGTCTAAAGTTGCTTCCGGTAAAATAAAAAAATCAAGCTCAAAACTGTTAGATGAGTTTAATGCCTCGATAATGTTTGACAAAGAGCTTTACAAAGAGGATATAAAAGGCTCCATTGCTCATGTAAAAATGCTTCAAAAGCAAGGAATCATAACAAATGATAGTATGCAAAAAATTATTTATGGACTTAATACAATCGAAAAAGAGATAGAAGACGGAAAGTATAATTTCAGTATAAAAGATGAAGATATACATATGTCCATAGAAAATCGCCTAACCGAACTCATAGGCGATGATGCAAAAAGAATGCATACAGCCAGAAGTAGAAATGACCAGGTTGCGCTTGATTTTAGAATGTTTGTTCTAAGAAATTTTAAAGAGATTGCCAAGCTTCTTTTTGAACTGGAAACTGTCTTGCTTGAAATAGAAAAAGAGCATGTTGAAACTCTTCTTCCGGGAATGACTCATCTACAGCATGCTCAACCTGTCAATCTTGCATATCATCTTTTAGCATACAGCTCTATGTTTAAAAGAGATATTGAAAGATTTGAAAATTCCTATAAAAGAAACAATATCTCTCCTATAGGGTGTGCGGCATTGGCCGGGACCCCTTACAAGACTGACAGAGAGTATGAGGCGAAACTTTTGGGATTTGAGAGTGTGAGTGTAAATTGTCTCGATACAGTAAGTGACAGAGATTTTGCTTTGGAGATGCTTTTTAATATTTCTGTTTTAATGATGCATATCTCAAGACTCTCAGAAGAGTTGATACTCTGGAGTAGCAGTGAGTTTGGGTTTATTGAATTAAGTGATGAGTACAGCACAAGCAGCTCAATAATGCCTCAAAAGAAAAACCCCGATGTTCCTGAGCTTTTAAGGGGCAAAACAGGAAGATGTTATGGCAATCTTATATCACTTTTGACTGTCATGAAAGGTTTGCCTCTTGCATATAACAAAGATATGCAAGAGGATAAAGAGGGAGTATTCGACAGTGTAAAAACTGCCAAAATATCTATAAAAATATTGACTGAAGC
>CAZMKH010000231.1:0-2575 GCA_964566455.1 uncultured Campylobacteraceae bacterium
TATGCCAACTCATCGCTTTGTCTTTGGTCTTCTGGCAGCATATCACTAAAAGTAGCCAAAACTCTACCGGACAGAGAAATATCTCTCTCTTCAATATCCACTCCCGCTTTTGGAAGCACTTTTTCCAAAATAGGAAAAAGCGAATAAGTTGCAAGTGCCGGAGCTTCATCTATTTTTGTATATACTATATTTTTTTTCATGCATATCCTTTGTAGTTAAAAATTTATTATATAAGTATATAATAGTAAACATAAAATAATTTTAATATTATATTTCTTTTGGGAAAAAATATAATTTCGTTACTAAACTACACATATAAATAAATCGGGTATATAATTATGTTACATTTAGTTACAAATTATCTGCTATGGATGTCTTATGTTTTGAAGATGTTTTTTGTAAGTGTTACTAAAAAGATGGGTTTTACCTTTTGATTTTACAAAATAGAGATATTTTTTATCAGCAGGAAAAATAGCAGCTTTTAGAGCATCAAGACTGATGGAACAAACCGGATTTGGCGGAACTCCTTTTATTTTGTAAGTATTGTAAGGAGTGTTGTCGTTTCTTATCCTTGAAGCAGTAATTTTTTTGTGGGAGTACAAACCGTACTTTAAACTTCCATCCATTTGGAGTCTCATATTTTTTTTGATGCGATTGTGAATAACTGCTGAAACAAGAGGCATCTCTTTTTTATTGGCTGCCTCTTTTTGAATGATAGAGGCGATACTTACATACCAAAACCATTTTTTCCTATCATAAACTCCAAAAATCTTTTGGGATAACTTTCTGTGCTTGTAAAAAGAGTTAGATACTAGATAAGATACCAAATGCCTCTCACTCATTCCCATAGGAACTACATATGTATCAGCCAAAATAACACCGTCTTTTATATCTGTAAGATTGTTGTATTCATTTATGAGTTTTTGATAGTTTAGATGCATGTTTTTGGCAACATTTTCAAAAAATATCTCTTTTGTTTCACCGGGAATCAGTGTAATCTTTATGAGTGCGGCTTTTGAATGGGTCAATTTATATAAAAAATCACCCTTGCTGAGTCTGTTTTTGCCGATATCAATCCAACCGGACTGAGGCTGTCCAAAAAACCTTAACAAAAATACATCAATTTTTGAAACTTCAAAGTTTCTACTTTCAAGATATGATATAATTCGATTGATTGAACCGGAGGGAATATATACAACTTTTGATGAGATAATCTCTTTGGATAGGTAGAAAAACAGGGATACAATGATGATAAGAATTATGTCTAACACTATAGCTAAAATATCATACTTGGTTATTTTCATTATATCTCTTGTTCTTATAGTCTATTTTTTACTTTTACACGGCATAAAGATAGATAGTCTCATTCTGCCCTATGCCAATATAAAAAAATTATACATAAAATTAGATAAAAAACTCATTGTAAAAGCAGACTACTTAAAAATAAAAAAAAGCTACAAAAAAACTGACACAAAAAGTCAGCTTCTCTCCATAAAAAACTATCTCAAATATTTTCATCAATTTTTTAAAGAGTTGGATATAAGAAAACTTGAGTATCAAAACCAAACTATAAGACTTAAGTATATCTATAAAAGATTTTTTCTTGATACTGATGAGCTTTATTTTTTAGCATCTATCTCCATGTCTAACAAATCTGATATAGAAGCAGATATAAAAAATCTCTATCTAAAAAGATTTCATACCTATTTTCAAGGAAGATTAAATATAAATTTAACACAAAACATCATAGATTTTGACGGCTCGTTTAAAACACATGGTTTAAAAGGGTTTGCAAAACTTACACTTGATAATGATATTTTAAATTATTACATATATAACACTTCAGCAAAAAGTATAGCACCTTTTATGGATTATTTAAACTCAAAAATAAAAATAAACAAAGAGATTTCAAACTGGATATACAAATATATCGTAGCAAAAAAATATAAACTTCACTATATATACGGCAAGATAAATATACAAACAAAAGAGTTTTATCCAAAGCTCATAAGAGCCGAAGCCAGTGCAAATGATGTAAATATAAAATTTCATAAAAAATTAAAAAGTGCTTTTGCCGAAAAGATTGACATTGCTCTGAAAAACGATACTCTCTTTTTCAAACTTTTCAAACCGACCTACAAAGGTATCGATCTAAACGGCTCAAAGGTAACCATAACAAACCTTCTCAGCAAAGGTGCAGCCATAGAAGTCATTCTCAAGGCAACTCACCCACTTGACAAAAAAGTAAAAGATATCCTAAGAGCTTACAAGGTTGATATCCCACTTTATCAAAAAAGCTCTACAACCGACAGCCTGATAAGGCTTTATATACCTTTTATGCCTTACAGTTTTCACATCAAAGGGTATTTTTACACAACAAATTCTGATATATATTTTAAAAATATAAAATTTCATACAAAAAAAGCAAAAATATTTCTTAATGACAATATTGTCAAGCTTGATAATACAGATATCTCATACAAAAAACTTTTTGATATCAATACTTCAGGAATTTTTGATACCGGTAAAAATATATATCAGGGTGATTTGAATATAAACAGCCTATATTTAAAAT
>CAZMKH010000232.1:0-2574 GCA_964566455.1 uncultured Campylobacteraceae bacterium
TTACCTAAACATCTCCTTTTTACTGAAGCAAGCTCCAGTAAAAATTCCTCTCACTAAAGCTTTGCCGTTGGCAAGAGAAACTCTCATGTATTTATTACTCTTTACTTTCTATAGATTTGAGAGTTTCATCAATGCTTGCTAAAAGATATTCTAAAAAATTTAGCGTCATATCAAGTTTTGCTTCAATATTTTGAGTATTAGGTGACTTAAATCCTTCAAATAAAACAAGTATTCTTTCTCTCAGGTTTTTTAAAAACTGCTCCTCTTTTATATGAAGGTGTGAAGTTGTGGGAGGATTGCTATCATCAGCTGTTGTCTTTTCCAAAGAAGGCTCATTGTCATTTTGTGGTATATCATTATCAATTTCAGCCAAAGTGGAGAGTACTATATCTTTTAATTCCATAATCTTAACAACCACCTTTCAAATTCTCTAAATTCTATCTCACTATTCATTTTTATAAAAAATTTTTTCATTTCTTCGTTGACTCCGTCAAAACTTTTCCTGATACCTGAAAGTCTTTTTATGGCGATCTTTGCCTCTTTATTGTTTGGATTTTCTCTTAGAATTTCTTTATATATCTCCAAAGCCTCATCTTTGAGACCTTGGAGTTCATATATAGAGGCTAGGGTAAGGGTTTTCATACATTATCCTAAAGGTTATCGGCTATGATATTTCCCATTTCACTGGTTGAACACACTTTTTTTGCACCATATTTTGCCATATCACCTGTCCTGTATCCAAGGTGTAAGCTTTTTGCTATGGCACTATCTATCATATCGGCTGCTTCCGTCTCACCCAAAGAGTACCTAAGAAGCATACTAGCACTTGATATGGTTGCAATCGGATTGGCTATACCTTGTCCGGCAATATCTGGAGCAGAGCCGTGTATAGGCTCATACACTCCAATTTTTCCGCCTATGGAAGCTGACGGTAAAAGCCCTATGGAACCGCTTATCATACTTGCTTCATCACTTAAAATATCACCGAAAATATTTCCTGTGAGTATCACATCAAACTGTTTGGGGTCTCTTACAAGCTGCATGGAGGCATTATCCACATACATATGAGACAGTTCGACCTCAGGGTAATCTTTTGCCACTTCTTCGGTAGTTTCCCTCCAAAGCTGGCTAACTTCCAAAACATTTGCTTTATCGACCGAACATACCTTCTTATCTCTCTTCATTGCAATATCAAAGGCTATCTTGGCTATTCTTTTTATCTCATCTTTGGTATAAACCATAGTATTATAAGCTCTGTCACTTAGTTTTTCTCTAGGCTCACCAAAATAGATACCCCCGGTAAGCTCTCTAACCACCATAAGATCAACACCCTCTACAACCTCTTTTTTAAGTGTACTTGCATCAGTCAATTCATCATATATCTTTACAGGCCTTAAATTGGCAAAAACACCCAAAGCACTTCTAAATCTCAAAAGTCCGGTTTCAGGCTTTTTATCTCTTGGCAGGTTGTCCCATTTGTATCCGCCTATTGAGCCAAACAAAACGGCATCACTTTTCAAAGCTCCCTCAACCGTCTCTTTTGGAAGAGGATCACCTGTGGCATCATAGGCACACCCACCCATGAGATACTCTTCATAATTAAATTCTATATCGCACTTTTTACCGACCGCATTTAAAACTTTGATAGCTTCATCAACTATCTCGGGACCTATCCCGTCACCCTTTATCACAGCTATATTGTAATTTTTCACTAATTATTCTCCATCATTTTCTCTTTTGCATAATTCATCAATCCACCGGCAGCTAAAAGTTCTTGCATAAAAGGAGGTATTGGAGAAAATGAAAAAGTTGCTTTTTTATCTATATCTTCGATCTCGCCCTTTTGCAAGTCAATCTTTATCAAATCGCCTTCATTTATCTCATCACTCTCTTTAAGCTCAAATATAGGAAGTCCCATATTGAAAGCATTTCTGTAAAATATCCTTGCAAATGATTTTGCTACGACTGCCGAAACTCCCGCTGCTTTTAGAGCTATAGGGGCGTGTTCTCTACTGCTGCCGCATCCGAAATTTTCTCCGGCAACTATAATATCTCCCGGATTTAACTTTTTTACAAATTCAGGATCCGCATCTTCCATAACATGCTCAGCCAATTTATGAGGATCTGAAGTATTTAAATATCTGGCGGCAATGATAAGGTCTGTATCAATATTGTCACCAAATTTCCAAACTTTTCCTGTTATTACATTCATAAATATTCCCTTGAAGTAGATTAAGAGAACTATTTTATCAAAAAATAGGTTTAATTAAACTGATATTAACTTGTTTTGATATACCATTTTATGATTAAAATAAATAAAAGGTTTTTAATATGTCAGTATATGTTTTTGGGCACACCACACCGGATTCGGACTCTATTGTAGGTGCTATATCATTAGCCTATTTGAAAAATCAAATATCTAAGGATAATTATATACCTTCCAGGCAGGGAGAAATTTCACCTGAGACAAAGTTTATCTTAGAAAAATTTGACGGAGATTTACCGCTTTTGAAAACTTCTTATGCGGGTGAAAAAGTTTATATAGTTGATACCACGGACTTGGCACTTTTGCCA
>CAZMKH010000233.1:0-2565 GCA_964566455.1 uncultured Campylobacteraceae bacterium
ATAATTATTATTATTTTTTAAGAATATTTTTCTTATTTTTAGTGTAGAATTTATTGACTTAAAATAGCATAAGGATGTGACTGTGAAAAAATTTATACTGGTATTTTTAGGAGTTTTGACGATGATGATTGCAAGTGAGCAGAAGATTGTCTTTGCGGCGGGTTGCTTTTGGGGAGTGGAGAAGCATTTTGAGGGAATGAAAGGGGTTTTGGACTCTGTCAGTGGATATGCGGGAGGTAATTACCCGGATCCAAATTATGACAAAGTTTTAAGCTACAGATATGATACTCCCAAGGGAATAGTAAATTATGCCGAGTCGGTTGAAGTTACTTATGATGACAGTGCGATATCCACGGAGGATTTGATAAAGAGTTTTTGGGAGCTTCATGACCCGACACAGGGAAACAAACAGGGCAATGATGTAGGCAATAACTATAGAAGTGCCATATACTATACCACTGATGAGCAAAAAGAGATAGCTTTAAAAACCAAAGAGGAGTATCAAAAACTTCTTACAAAAGCAGGCTTTGGCAAGATAACCACAGAAATAAAACCCCTTGATAAATTTTACAGAGCCGAAGAGTATCATCAAAATTATCTGATGAAGCATATATTTGGATATTGTCCAGATCACAGAACAGGGGTAAAATTTCCAAAAAATGAAACTCATAAAAAGCAAACATTTACCATGCTAACAGATGGAAAAGAGATAATTATAATAGATGCAAAAGATTGTCCATACTGTGAACAATTTAAAAAAGATGTCATATCTCATTACAAAGGAGATATACCTCTAAAAACTCTAAAGTCAGATCAATTAAAAGGTTTTGAGATAAAAACAAAACTAGACGCCACACCTACCATACTTTTTATAGAAAACGGCAAGGAAGTTTATGCTCACAAAGGGTATATGGATGCAAAAAGTTTTTACAAAGCTTTGGGAGCTTTTAAATTCGGCAAAGATAGTGAAGCTTACAATGTAGCTTTCAATCAGGGAACTGATAATAGATTTTGTAAAAGGTATGATAAATTCAAAAATACAGGAGAAGGAGTTTTTGTAGATGCTCTCTCTGGTGAACCTTTGTTTGATACAAAAGATAGGTTCAATTCGCACTCAGGTTGGCTTAGTTTTTATAAGCCTATTGATGGAGCAGTAGTTTATAAAGATGATAATAGCTATGGAATGCATAGGATTGAAGTTAGAGCCAAAGTAAGCGGAATTCATCTAGGACATGTTTTTGATGACGCGCCTGGAGGTAGAAAAAGATACTGTATAAATGCTACAGTTTTGGAGTTTGTGCCTAGATAAGTTTAAAAATAACTTAATTTCAGCTATATATAAGATTTATTCTACTACAATACCGTTTTCAAACAAAAAGGCAAAGGTAAAAAGATGAAATTTACAAAAATGATCAAGCCGAATGAAGTTCAAAGAGACTGGATAGTTATCGATGCAGCCGGCAAAAGATTTGGTAGAGTTATCACTGAAGTGGCAACTCTTTTAAGAGGCAAGCATAAGCCTTACTTTACTCCACATGTTGACTGTGGGGATTATGTTGTAGTTATCAATGCAAGTAAAGTTGATTTTAGCGGAGCAAAGCTAAATGATAAACTATATCACAGACATACTGGATACTTTGGCGGAGTTAAAAGTGACAAGCTAAGTAAATTGCTCCAAAACAATCCTACAAAACTATATAGATTGGCAACTAGAGGTATGCTTCCAAAAACAAACCTCGGTAAAGAGATGCTTAAAAAATTAAAAGTTTATGCAGGAAGTGAACATCCACATACTGCCCAAGTAAATACAAAGAAAGAGGATAAATAGTTATGGCAAAGATTTATGCAACAGGTAAAAGAAAAAGTTCTATAGCAAAAGTATGGATAAAGCCCGGCAGCGGAAAGATGAGCATAAACGGTGTAAGTCTTGATGAGTGGCTAGGTGGTCATGAAGCTATCAAAAAAAGAGTTCTACAGCCTCTATTTTTAACAAAGCAGTTAGGTAGTATAGATGTTATAGCTGTTACTTTAGGTGGTGGTTACTCAGCTCAAGCTGATGCTTTAAGACACGGTATATCAAAAGCACTTTGCCTTTATGATAATGACTTTAGAAATACTCTAAAACCTTATGGACTTCTTACAAGAGACTCAAGAGTAGTTGAAAGAAAGAAATACGGTAAAAGAAAAGCAAGAAGAAGCCCACAATTTAGTAAAAGATAATTTATACCCCCTGACCCGGCACACAGTCGGGTCAATCACTTTTCAATTTTTACTCACACATTTTATCCACAGGAAATTATTTGTTAAATTTTAAAGAAACATTTATAGGCATATCGCCGAAAAAAGATATACTTTCAGGTTTGGTGGTATCAGTTGCACTGGTCCCTGAGGCTATAGCTTTTTCATTCATTGCGGGTGTCAGTCCCATAGTAGGACTTTATACGGCATTTATACTTGGGCTTATTACATCTTTGATAGGCGGAAAGCCGGGTATGATAAGCGGCGCTACCGGTTCGGTGGCAGTAGTGCTTGTGGGTCTTGGTATTAGTGCAAAAACATATCTGC
>CAZMKH010000234.1:0-2564 GCA_964566455.1 uncultured Campylobacteraceae bacterium
TTTAATTATACATTATATAAAAAATCAACTTAAATAATGCTATTTTAACTATTCACTGTACTTTTCCACATGATATATAAAGATTTCAGGATGATATTTTAAACACCCCGGCTCAAGTCCCGCTTTTTGACACAAGTGGGCAAAAAACAGATCAAATGTCGGCAACTGCTCCCAAACCTGCGGCAGGAAAGTAGCCTGATGGCCGTCAAGCTTAAGTACAACGCCGTCTATATTTGGTTTGATTTTATTTTTCAAATCTTCAATATCATCATAGTTTAAAACTTCAGGCTTGGAAAGTATGGAAACTTCTACTTTTATATCGTTATACTCCAATTCACTAAGAGCCTGAAACCTGGGATCATGCAAAGCTGCAGACCTTGCGTTTAATATAATATCCTCATATAAAGGCCTGTAAGCTTCCAAAGACCCGATACACCCCCTTAGGCTATGCTCTTGACCTTTGGTAATAGTTACAAATGATGAGCCCGGCTCTTTAAGCTCAGGATATTTTTTAAGAATTTTATCCAAGTCAATATCATAAGGGATACCGACAGACTGTGCTATGGCTGCTCTGGCCAGTTTCAAATATATCTCACCCATTTTTGACTCCTTTGTTAACCCGAATTTATTATTATTATATCAAATCCTGGAACACATATTGCTTTAAATAGTGTATAAATTTTTTAGAGGAAAGTTATGCAAAACGGATATTATCAAGCAGTAGGAGGTATGGTAGCACAATTTAACAGGCTCGATACCATATCAAACAATTTAGCCAATACCAATACTGCAGGCTTCAAGAGAGATGATGTTGTTATAGGTGATTTTTTAAGTATCTTAAAAGGGCAAAGAGATGAGCTTCCCATCAAGAATAACACAAAAGATGCGGCAAAATTTATAAATCGTTCACTTGACAGAGTTCCTCATGTTGTAAGAAATTATACTGATTTTTCTTTGGGAGCTATGAGAAAAACAGACAATCCTCTCGATGTGGCTATTAAAAGAGGTGACAGATTTTTTCTTGTTAAAACCCAGGATGGATTGAAGCTTACACAAAACGGCGCATTTACCCTGAATGAAAAAGGTGAACTTAGCACCAAAGAGGGATATAAAGTTTTAGGTGCAAACTATTTTCAAAATCATCAACCCATAACTCTACCCGCAGACAAAACCATAACCATAAGCAGTAACGGAACAATATACGCTGATGGAGAAGAGTCAGGAAAACTATACATTGCAAAATACAATCACAACCTGGCAAATCTAAAAAAAGTCGGTGACAACCTTTATGACTTGACAAATTTGAACGATATATCAGCAAGTGATGATGGAGACTATATAGCATCAGGCTTTTTACAAATGAGCAATATAAATCCTGTAAAAGAGATGACGGCACTAATAGAGACCAACAGACTTGTGGAGATGTATCAAAAAGTAATGACTTCGCAAATGAATGACTTGAACAGTGATGCCATAAATAAACTGGCAAGTACCAAAGCATAGGAGAGATAAATGATAAGAGCACTATATACCGCAGCAACAGGCATGATGGCACAACAAACCCAAATAGACACAACTTCAAACAATATTGCAAATGTAAATACTATAGGATATAAAAAACAAAGAGCAGAGTTTGCAGATCTTATGTATCAAACTATGGAATATGCGGGAACTGCAACAAGCCTTAACACCTCCTCACCGACAGGCATAGAGGTGGGACTTGGGGTAAGACCTACCTCTATAACCAAGGAGTTTACACAGGGCAATTTCAAAGAGACAGGAAACAACCTTGATATGGCAATTACCGGTAACGGTTTTTTCCAGGTTGAACTGCCTGACGGTACGACCGCCTATACAAGAAACGGGGCATTCAAGCTCGATGCTGACGGCAATATAGTAAATTCTGACGGATACAAACTGATACCTCAGATAGTAGTGCCGGCTGATACGACGGCTATCTCCATAGGAACGGACGGTACAGTTTCAGTTTTGCAGGCAGGTCAGACACAAATGTCTCAAATCGGACAAATAGAGCTTGCAAACTTTGTAAACCCTGCAGGACTTCACTCTTTGGGAAACAACAACTATATCAACACTTCAGCTTCAGGAGATGCTATAGTAGGAACTCCGGGGCTTAACGGTATAGGCGAAATAAGAGAAGGATTTGTAGAGATGAGCAATGTCCAACTTGTTGAAGAGATGACAGACTTGATAACAGGACAAAGGGCATACGAAGCAAATTCAAAAGCCATAACAACATCAGACCAAATGCTTCAAACTGTCAATCAGCTTAAGAGGTAATTCGTGACTCGTGATTAGTTTGGGAGCTTTTCAAGCTCCTCTCTTTTTTCTTCAACCTCAAGATAGATTTCTAGTAATTCATCAAGTTTTTGTTCATATTCCTGGAGATTTTTATATAACTCTTCAAGTCCTTTTTCTTTATAACACTCTGGGTCACTAAGACAACTATTTATCTCTTTGATATTATTTTCCAACTCTTCGATTTTTGCCGGATACTCTTCGAGGATTTTATTTTCTTTATAGCTTAATTTGGTTTTTGTTTT
>CAZMKH010000235.1:0-2562 GCA_964566455.1 uncultured Campylobacteraceae bacterium
GGATTTCATTTTGCCGCAAAATTAAAAGAAGATGAGAGATTTGCTGATATTCCACTGATATTTAACTCTTCCATCAGTGATCATTTTAGTGAAATGAGAGGAAAAGAAGCCGGGGGAGAGGCATACTTGACCAAATTTGATGCCCCTGAGTTTTACAGTGAAATAGCCAGAGTTGTCAAATCTCATATCAATGGTAAGAAGGAAGCGTAATGGATGATATGCAAGAAATATTGGAAGATTTTTTAATAGAAGCATTTGAGCTTATTGAGCAACTTGACCAGGATTTGGTTGAGCTTGAAAACAATCCTGAAGATTTGGAGCTTTTAAACTCTATCTTTAGAGTAGCACATACCATAAAGGGTTCAAGCTCTTTTTTAAATCTTGATACATTAACCGAGCTTACCCACCATATGGAAGATGTACTTAATAAAGCCAGAAAAGGTGAACTTAGCATCACTCCTTTGGTCATGGATACCGTTTTGGAATCAATAGACATGATGAAAGCCCTGCTTTACAGTGTAAGAGATATGGGAAGTGATGAAAATGACGAGATAGATATAAAACCTGTTTGTAAAAGACTTGATGCCATCTCAAAAGGTGAAGAGGTGGAGATCGAGAGTTCCGAGGCATCGCAAGAGGAAGAACAAGAAGTTAGCAACGAGCAAGAAGCTGAAACTCCAAAAGAGAGTGAAGAGCCGGAAGTTGAACCTGATTATTCAGATATGAGCGATGAAGAGGTAGAAGCCGAGATAGAAAGACTCTTGCAAGAAAAAAGAGAAGAGAAAAAGAAAAAGAAAAAAGAGAAAAAGCCAGAAGCCAAGTCCGAGCCAAAAAAAGAGGATAAAAAAGAGCCTGAAAAAAAACCTTCATCTCCCAAACCCCAAAAAGCAAAAAAACAAAGCAGTGCCGCACCTGTTAAGAAAAGCAGCGGAAGTACGCTAGAGCAAACCATAAGGGTAGAGGTTAAAAGACTTGATCATCTTATGAATCTTATAGGAGAGTTGGTTCTTGGCAAAAACAGACTTTTAAAGATTTATGATGATGTTGAAGAGAGATATGAGGGTGAAAAGTTTTTAGAAGAATTAAACCAGGTGGTTTCTTCCGTTTCTATAGTTACAACTGACCTTCAAATTGCGGTTATGAAAACAAGAATGTTGCCTATTGCAAAAGTTTTCAATAAATTTCCCAGAATGGTAAGAGATCTTTCTCGTGAACTTGGCAAACAAATAGAGCTTAAAATATCAGGAGAAGAGACTGAACTTGACAAGTCTATCATAGAAGAGATAGGAGACCCGCTTGTTCATATAATCAGAAACTCATGTGACCATGGTATAGAAGATGCTGAAACCAGACTTGCTATGGGTAAGCCCGAACATGGAACCATAGAGCTTAAGGCTTACAATGAAGGTAACTCTATCGTTATAGAAGTTGTTGATGACGGTAAGGGGCTTGACCCTGATATGCTTATTCAAAAATCTTTGGAAAAAGGTATCATTACCGAAAGAGAAGCAGATAATTTAAGTGATAAAGAAGCGTTTGCACTTATTTTTAAACCGGGATTTTCTACTGCTGCGTCAGTTACAAATGTTTCGGGGCGTGGAGTAGGAATGGATGTTGTCAAGACCAACATAGAAAAGTTAAACGGTATAATTGATATAGACAGTGAAAAAGGAAAAGGTACGGTTATAAAGCTTAAGATACCTTTGACTTTGGCAATTATTCAAGCACTGTTGGTAGGGGCACAGGAAGAGTATTTTGCTATACCGTTATCGTCAGTTTTGGAAACCGTCAGAGTTCCTGCCGAAGAGATATATTCGATTGAAGGAAAAGATGTCTTAAGACTCAGAGAAGAGATACTTCCATTAGTCAGGCTTTCAGATGTATTTGGTATCGAAGAAGTTTTTGACAGCGGGGAAAATCTGTATATTGTTGTTATAGCTTTGGCTGAGTCAAAACTTGGTGTAGTGGTTGATACTCTTGTGGGACAAGAAGAGATAGTTATCAAATCGCTGGGTGATTATCTGCAGGGTATCAAAGGAATAGCTGGTGCTACTATAAGAGGTGACGGCAGAGTTACATTGATAGTGGATGTTGGAGCTTTAATGGAGCTTGCCAAAGAGACTACAGGCAGTATAAACAAAATAAGTGAAGAGAGAGAAAATTCAGTCAAAAAAGAGCCTGGTGATTATAATGTTCTTATAGTAGATGACAGTAAAACTGACAGAACCATTATGCAAAAAGCACTGGAGCCTTTAGGGGTTACAATTACCGAAGCTACAAACGGTGTGGAAGCATTGCAAATGTTAAAATCCGGCGATAAAAGCTTTGATATTGTTTTGATTGATATAGAGATGCCTAGGATGGACGGATATACACTTGCGGGTGAAATCAGGAAATACTCCAGATACAAATATCTGCCTTTGGTAGCCGTAACATCCAGAACTTCAAAATCTGACAGGATGAGGGGTGTTGAAGTAGGAATGACAGAGTATATAACCAAGCCTTACTCGTTAGAGTATTTGGCAAATGTTGTTAAGAAAAATTTAAAACTTCCTATGGAGT
>CAZMKH010000236.1:0-2560 GCA_964566455.1 uncultured Campylobacteraceae bacterium
AAGAGGAAATTTTCTCCTTTTAAGATTGAAAGAGAGAGAAAGCTTATAGAATTTTTTTGTAAAGATATAAATGCTTTGCGAACTTCCAAAACTTTAGGTATGAGCTATACTACCGTACAAAAAAAATTTATTAATTTTAGATATAAACTGGTAGCTTATCTTGATAAAAAGTTTGAAGACAAACAAAAAGTCAATGAATATGATGAATATATCTATCTGGAAAAAAGTAAAAGAAAAGATAAGAGATATATATTTGACGCTAAAAACTTTTTGACATTTGACTATGATGGCGGAAAGATTTACAATATGCTTTTACCGGAGCTTTCAAGATTTAAAGACAGTTTTTTAGAAGACAATCTGGATGAGGCATATTATAATGAATTTTCCAAATACTTAAAATGGCACAGAATCGCAAAGCTAAAAAACAAAGAAAATCGTATCACAAAATTTTGGGATTTTTTTGAAAAAAGTATTGCCAAACACAAAGGCATAAAACAAAACAGTTTCTTTTTTTATTTAAAAGAGATTGAATTTAAATTCAACTATAATGCGGCTGAACAAATAAAAATATTGGAGAATATATGCAATTTAGCAAACCGATAAAGCAAAACTACTTTTTATCTCAACCCCATCAGCCATTTTTTATACTTGGCATTTTTAATGCTTTGTTGATGATGGTATTATTTATCCTCTCTTTCAAAGGGATTGTAAGAGTTCATATGCCTTTGACAAGTCTTCATGCTTATTCATTTATATATCTTGTTTTTACAAATGCATTTACCGGATTTTTGTTTACCACATTCCCAAGATTTAACCGTACAAAAGAGATAGGCAAATCATACTACACAAAGATATTTTATGGAAATATTACAGGAACTGTTCTTTTTGTTTTGGGGTTGTTTTTTTCAAAAGCTCTTATCTTTGTATCTATGGCTGTTTTATGTACAGCTTATCTTTTTATCGTTTTAAAGCTGCTAGATATTTACAAAAGCGCAACCGTTCAAAACAAAAATGATTCTTTTTGGATACTTACTGCTATGACAGTCGGTTTTATTTCACAATTACTTTTCATGGTTTCTCTATATTTTCCATATTTTGAAAAAGTTGCTGTTTTAAGCAGCTTTTATTTATATCTTATATTTTTGGCTTTTAGCGTAGCTCAAAGGATGATACCGTTTTTTTCTCACTCTACGGTACAAAAAAATGATAATTTTCCAAAGTTTGTCTTTATACTGCTTCTGCTGAAAACGGTTTTTATCCTCACCTCCTCTTTGGATTTTCAAATCATTATAGATATATCTTTGAGTATATACCTGGCAAAAGAATTTTTAAGATGGAAGCTGAACCCTTTTGACTCCCAGCCTATACTTTGGATACTTCATCTTGCACTTTTTTGGCTGCCTCTTGGCTTTATGCTCTCAGCCTTGAGTCTTATCTTGCAGTGGATAAGCGGGTTGGATTTTTATTTTCTTGGCATCCATCTTTTGGCTCTTGGCTTTTTAACTACCGTACTTATAGGTTTTGGTACGAGAGTTATACTCGGACACTCCGGTCAAGTACCTCACGCGGATAGATTTACAATATATCTTTTTTACTTTACACAGATAGTTGTTTTAAGCAGAGTACTGCTCAGTATCAGCACAGCTCTTGGCTGGAAGATGGGTTTTTTGTTTGATATGTCAGCAACTTTTTGGGTTATTCTTTTTGCAGCATGGAGTTACAGATACGGGAAAATTTTAATACTTGGCAAATCTTAATTACATTACATTATTCACTGCCCACCAAGCCTGACCCAAAGATATACCACCGTCATTTATAGCCGTATCTTGTTGAAAATAGACTTTTTTGTTTGATTTTTCAAGCTCATTTACTGTTTTGCTCAAAAGGGTTTTGTTTTGGAAAACTCCCCCGCTTAAGATGATAGGCAAATCATACCTGCTTGAGATATCTTTAATGATATTTGTCAAAGTATTTATAAGCATTGAAGATATTTTTGCTCTTTTGTCATTTATATTGATATTTTCTTTCATGATAGAGATAACTTTATCCAAGGATAAGGATAGATCAATCCTGCCGTTTTTTATCTTATATTTAAAACTATCTTTTATATTTTCATCATAATATGCTTCAAGTCTCAGTCCGCTTTCTCCCTCGTATCCACTTATCTGAAGAACATCACAAAAACTTGCAAACATATCAAAAATCCTACCGACCGAGCTTGTCTCAAGCTTTGTATTTTCCCAAATCTTATAAAAATTTTTTATCTCTTTTTCATTGAAGCTCTTGAGAGTAGGCAAATTCATCTGCAAAATCTCTCTCAAGGAAAAGTTTTGAAAAAGATAACTTAGCGCCACTCTTTTTGGCTCTTTTATAGCCTTGTCACCGCCTATTAGCTTAAACGGCTCAAATGAAAAAACTCTCTCATAACTTTTTTCATCGCAGACAAAAACTTCACCACCCCATATAGTTCCGTCATCTCCATAACCTGTGCCATCCCAAGTAAACCCCAAAACTCTCTCTTTCAATGAAAACTCAGCCATACAGGAGAGTATATGGGCAT
>CAZMKH010000237.1:0-2554 GCA_964566455.1 uncultured Campylobacteraceae bacterium
ATAACACCGGAGTAAAAGTCGATGTTTGGATATAGATTTCTTTTTATAAAGTATTCGTCATTTAAGGCTATTTCTTCGATCCTGTGAGCAATTTCCAACAGCTTGGAGTCAAGCCCAAGCTCATCTTTTAGTCGGTCTTGCAACCCTTTTAGTATTTTGGCTCTCGGGTCAAAGTTTTTGTAAACTCTGTGTCCAAATCCCATAAGTCTAAACGGATCATCGGGATCTTTTGCTTTTTTGATATATTTGTCTACATTTTTTACATCGCCTATAAGCTCAAGCTGAGCTATAACAGACTCATTGGCTCCTCCATGGGCTCTTCCCCAAAGTGCATTAATACCTGCAGATATGGCGGCATATGGATGAGCACCGGTTGAAGCAACAGCTCTAACAGTTGTAGTTGAAGCATTTTGCTCATGATCGGCATGTAGTGTAAAGATAGTATCGAGTGCTTTTACTTCAATATCACTTATCTCTTTGCTTGCCTTTTCGCCTGGATTTCTATGCATCTTTCCACCCGGATATGCTCTCATCATAAATAAAAAGTTTTCAGTAAAATATCTGTCAATATCAGGGTAAATGATAGGTATGCCAAGTCCTCTTCTATAGGCAAACGCCGAAAGTGTAGGAATCTTCGCAATAATTCTGGATGACATTTCTCTAAAACCGTCTTCATTTGAGATATCCAAATGGTCAAAATAAAATGCTGAGAGTGCACTGACGGAGGATGAAAGCATAGCCATAGGATGAGCAGTTCTTGGAAATGAGTCAAAAAGCTTTCTCAAACCCTCGTCTATAAAAGCTCTGTGTCTGAGCTCATTGTCAAATTCCAGGGCCTCTTCTTTTGTAGGCAGTTTTGTGTTTAGAAGAAGATAACATACTTCAAGATAGTTGTATTTGGATGCCAACTCCTCTATGGGGTAGCCTCTGTATCTTAACTCTCCTTTTTCGCCGTTTATAAATGTTATATCTGAGCTACAGCTTGCAGTTGAAGTAAAACCGGGGTCATATGTAAACATTCCGGTATCTTTGTAAAATGTTCTGATATCCAAAACTTTCGGACCTCTTGTTCCTTCGAGTATGGGATATTCATAAGTTTTGTCACCTATTTTGATGGTTGCAATTTCGGACATGATATACTCCTTGGTATGATTTAACTCATCAGCTTCAATTTTTACTTCATTTTTTAGCTGAATTATACTGAAAGTATTATATCAGATTATTTTTCAACTCCATCTAAAATTGGAACAAATTTACAACTTTCCAGTTCTGTTTTTGATATATTATCCTCTCTTTTTATGTATTTTGTAATGATATGGGTATTTTGTTTTTCGATAGGTGCTATAAGTATGCCGCCATCTTTTAACTGGTCAAATATTTTTTGTGGTATTTTTTTGGCGGTTGCGGAAAAGAGTATCCTGTCATATGGAGCATAGCTGCTCCATCCGTTTTGTCCGTCGTCACACCTTACATTGATATTTATAAGACCCATCTCTTTAAATCTCTGCTTGGCTTGAATGGAGAGCTTTTCTATCCTCTCTATGGAGAAAACCCTTCTTACAATTTTACTCAAAATTGCAGCCTGATAACCGCTGCCGCAGCCTATCTCCAAAACAGAGTCCACACTTTTATCAATTTCCAGGTATTCAGTCATCTTTGCAACCGTCAAAGGTGAGCTTATCCACTGATCCGAGGACAAAGGAAGCGCATCGAGCTTGTAAGCATAGTGTTTAAAACCGACAGGAACAAATTTCTCTCTTTTTATTTGACAAAAAGCTTCCTTTGTTTTAGCACTCAAGGGAAAGATTTTATCTATCTCGTTTGCCAGGTTTTTGCACTTTTGGAGTTCAATTTTTTCTATCATTTTATTCCCACATCCAAATATCTTCTCATCTTTTTTATCTCTTTTAAGTTTATTTTTTGTTTTAAAAGTGTTTTTCTGTCATCTTTATAAACTTCTCCAAAAGGAGTGGATATGAGTGAACTTTTTGCCATATCTTCATTGCTGCTGTTCGCAATGATTACAAAGCATTGATTGGCCAGAGAGAGGGCGTTGCCGAGTATTTCAAGATGCTTTTTTCTTAGTTTTCCCCAAAGGGAAGGAATGAGAATGATATCCGCTCCTTGAATTTGTTTCCAAATATCAACAAATCTAAGCTCAAAGCAAATGATGAGGGCATATTTTACCCCCTCTATCTCAAAAATTTTTATATCCTCTTTTTTTCCTGCTTTAAAATATTTATCCTCATTTCCAAACTTAAATAGCTCATATTTATCTCTTTGAAAAATAACTTCTCCATTATAAAAAACTTTTGCCCTATTAGCAAAATCACTCCCCTCTTTTTCTAACAAAGTCAAAGCCAAAACTCTGTTTTTTGAAAGCTCTTTTATCTTTGGCGTAACTATTTTGGTAAAGTCTGCCGCTTTTTGCATATCTTCATAACAAAAATTGCTAAGGCAGAGTTCCGGTGCTACTACTATAGAGTTTGGAGGAGTTTTCTTAACAAGTGAAGAGAATTTTTTAAAATTCTCTTCAAAAGCAAAATCTTTATAG
>CAZMKH010000238.1:0-2549 GCA_964566455.1 uncultured Campylobacteraceae bacterium
GGCAAATACATCTTTGGATAGCAGTTTTTCATAAAATTTATCCATAATTTCATTTGCGTAGGGTTTAATTTTTTCCAAAGCCTCTTTTCTTTTTTCCAAATCATTATCTTCTATCTGATAAATCTCTTTTATTAGTTCAATTTTTGTATTCATCATAGCACCTCTTCCAAAGTTTTATACATTTCGGCAATTTTATCATCATTTTTTCTGATGATATTGCAAAGCATTTGAGTAACATTTTGTAAAATTTTTACTCCTGTTGCTGGATTGGTTTGACAAAAGTTTATAAAATCTTTTTTTGAAATTTCCATAGTAACTGTTTTTTTTACGGCAACTACGGTAGTTAGACTTTTGCCTCCGTCAAGCATGCAGGTAATGGAAAAGCAGATCTTATCCTCTGCTTTAACTTTGCTTACCTGCATATCTTCTCCCGAAGAATTTTTTCTGACTTCAACTTCACCCTCTGTTAGAAAAAATGCTTTTTCAAGTTTTTCATTTTCCTTTTTGATAACTTCATCTTTTTTTATCTCTTTTTGTTTAAAACTTTTTAAAAAACTGTTTTTTTCATCATCACTCAATCCATTAAAAATCAAACTATCCATTTTTGCGCTCCATTGATATGATTGCTGCAAATTCCGGTATTGTGAAGGTATCTTCCGGGTTTATTTTTACTTCCATTTCAACTTTATGTTTTTTGATTTTGTTCAGCAGTGTTTCATACTTTTTAACCTCTCCTCCAAATCTAAGTTTTGTCAATACTATTTTTTTGAGTTTGGCTTCTGTAATATAATTTTCTATAATGCCAAGCAGTATTTCACCGTTTTTAAGGCTCTCTTCAAAGGCTTCTTTATAACTTTTTCCAGTAAAGTCATGTTTTGTTTTTATATGAAAATTTTGAGTTTTTAGCAGGTTTCTAACCACTTTAGACATGCCTGGTTCGGTTATGGATTTGGAGAGTAAAAACCTGTTGTACTCTTCACTCATTATAATTTCGTTACATTTGCTTTTAATGAGGTAATTTTCATATTTTGGGTCATTTATTTCGGCTATGATATAAACATTTGGATTGAGCGAGCGTATGACGATAACAGTTTCAAGGACTTTGGCATCGGCAAATTCATCGTGCATATTTAGTATCATAACTTTATCTGCTTTTTCAATCTTTGCATTTTTTAAGACCGCTTCATCATTGTATTCACCCTGGGCAAACTTTAAATCATGCTCTTGAAGTAGATTTTCCAATTCGGGTATAAGTTCAGGGTAAATGATGACTATATTGTTTTGATAATGCCTTTTAAAACTGTTTAAAACTTCCTCTCTTGGTGTTTTAAAACCACAAATAACCAAATGATTCTCCAAAGAATCAAGCATTTTATATCCTTTTTGGGAAAATATCTTTTTTTCTACCAGTGTTGTAGTAACGCTTGCTGTAAAAACCGCAACCGCTATAACTCCGCCTACAATTATGATAACTGCTAAAAGTTTTCCTGTTTCACTGTGAGGAACCATATCGCCATAGCCCACTGTTGTTGCAGTAACTATTGACCACCAAAGTCCGTCAAAAAAAGTTTTATAATTTTTAGGTTCAAGTAGCACCATAGCTTCAGAGGAGATAAATAAAAAAAGTATATATGCAAATATATAAACTGAAGCTAAACTAAAGTCTAATTTTTTCCACTTTTTCAATAATCAATCCTTGTAAAATTGAGCCCAAAATGATGTATAGATTTAAAATTATAGTATAACTTAGCCCAAAATATCCTATCATAATGGGTAAAAGCGGTATTTTGACCGCTCTGGCATAAAAAAACAGACCTATCAAAGAGTCCCTGAGTCCTTTTTCCTTAAGTTCTTTTATGAGTGGATACCACGCATACATAGGACCATGGCTTAGTATACCTGCGCTCAGTGCTACAACCCATGCTTTTAAACCGCTCTCTTTTGAGAGGTGTTTGGAGAGTTCTTTCGGGTTTATAAAGTAATTGATAAGTGCTGTGATAAAAATAACAAGAAGCAAAATAGGAGAAATTTTTAAAAGCAGCATCCCGGCATCTTTTAGTGCAATTTCTGCCTTAAACGGAAAAAGTATGAGCAATATCCCATATAAGCCTATGATAATAAAAAGGAATTTCATCCCTTTCATCCAATGACTCCTATCGTCCAAACAGTAGCAACTGAAATGATGAAAGTAAATATAACAGCCAAAATATTTCTCAAAATTGTAAACTTTATCCCAAGTACTGACGCTTCAAGAGGGAGTTGAACTATACCAAGTGTGACCCATGCCAAAATAAAAGCACTGACTCCATACATTGAAACCCCGTCTTTTAAAAGCTCACCTCCCAAGATATAACTGATTATTGCCTGACCGACCGCTACTGCTCCCGCAAGAAGCCCGATAAAAGTATCATAAAAAGCATTTTTTACAAACAGGCTTGAGAGCATTTGAGGAGTTATAAAAGCTTTAAAGATTCCGACAAGCCCTATGATGCCGAGTATCATAGGAGACAGAGATAAAAAGTTTTTAAAAGATTTTTTTATGGCATTCA
>CAZMKH010000239.1:0-2536 GCA_964566455.1 uncultured Campylobacteraceae bacterium
AAAGTTGTTTTTATATCAGACTCAACTGAGTTTGGAACAATTTATTCAAAAAAAGAACTTGAAAATCTATACACTTTTTGTAAAAAAAATTCTCTTTATCTCTATATTGACGGTGCCAGAATAGGTTCTGCGCTTACTTCAAAGTATAACGATATAGATTTGAAAACTATTGCAAATATGTGCGATATGTTTTATATAGGCGGAACAAAGAATGGTGCTATGTTTGGTGAAGCTCTTATCATCACAAATGAGCTTTTCAAAGAAAATTTTAGATACATCCTAAAACAAAACGGAGCTTTACTGGCGAAAGGGAGATTTTTGGGTATTCAATTTAATGAACTCTTTAGAGACAATCTCTTTTTCAAGCTAGCCAAACATACCAACAAAATGGCATATCTTTTGGAAGAAAATATTTTACAAAAAGGATATGACTTTTATGTAAAACCCCAAACCAATCAGCTTTTCCCTGTTTTTCCAAATGAGCTTATACAAAAACTGCAAAGATATTTTGACTTTTATATTTGGCAAAAATATGATGACAAGAGTAGTGTCGTAAGGATAGTAACTTCATGGACAACCAAAAAAGAGACGGTTGAAAAGTTTATCAATCTTTTATAGAAATCATACTTTTTTGGTTATTATCAAAACGACTACCAAAAAAAGTATCAAAACAGACACTTTTTTTATAATTCTGTCTATTGCCAAAATCTTTTCAACTTCAGGGTGACTTCCATTTAACTCCATAAGGCAGTTTATCTTTTTTCTATAGCCCATCAAAAACATTTTTATACCGCTTTGTTGCTTGTCACACAATTTTTTATAATTTTTTGCAACCAAATACTCCAAATAAATAACAAACACTATATATATCGCAAAGAGTAAAGCCAAAACCTGTATCATGAATACTCCAAATATTTAGAAATGTCCTTAAATTAAATTATACACTATTTTCAAGCATTATACCAACACTTAAGGGAATTTTTTATATAATATTCTCTATTATATTACGAGGTTTTTGATGATTGATTATCAAACTATGAAAAAGATATTGTTTAAATTTCAGCCTGAGAGTGCACACAATATTGCAGAATTTGCTTTTAAATATACTCCTTTTTTGTGTCCGTTTGCACTCTCTTTTTATGCAAAAAAACATTTTATAACAGATGAAAGTATAAGACAAAATATAGAGGGCATGGATTTTTTAAACCCCGTAGGACTTGCCGCGGGATTTGATAAAAATGCTACTATGATAAAAACTTTGAGTGCTTTGGGTTTTGGTCATATAGAGTACGGTACGCTTACACCAAAACCACAAAGCGGCAATCCAAAACCGAGACTCTTTAGATATCCCGAATTTAACTCTTTGCAAAATGCCATGGGTTTCAACAATGATGGAATGGAAGCGATATCCAAAAGAGTTTCCAAGCTATACCCTTATACTGTTCCGCTTGGAGCAAATATAGGAAAAAACAAAGTTACCCCTTTAAAAGATGCCATAGATGATTATGCTGTTTTGATTGATAGTTTTAAAGATTTGGCTGATTATTTGGTCATCAATATCTCTTCACCCAATACAAAAGGTTTGAGAGATTTGCAAAATGAAGAGTTTATAAAATCTTTGTTTGATTTGGCTATAAAAAAGACAGATAAACCAATATTTTTAAAAATTGCTCCTGATATGAGTATAGAGCAAGCTTTATCTATATCAAACACGGCTTTAAATCACGGAGCAAAAGGGATAATTGCTACAAATACTACCATTGACTACTCTTTGCTTCCAAATGCAAAAGATTTTGGAGGTATAAGCGGAGAAGTTTTAAAGCAGAAGAGTTATAACTTTTTTAAAAGCCTTTCACAAGAACTATTTGGTAAAATTACTCTTATAAGTGTGGGCGGAATCTCTACAGGTGAAGAGGCATATAAAAGGATAAAAGCAGGAGCTAATTTAGTACAAATTTACAGCTCTTTTATATTTCATGGTCCAAAAGTTATCGAAGATATAAACAAAGATATCATAAAACTCTTAAAACAAGACGGTTTCAGCCATATAAGTGAAGCCGTAGGAGCTGACTTGGAGAAAAAATGATCAAAAAAATTATACTGTTTACTATACTAATTACAGGAGTTTTGATGGGAAATACCCTACCTAAATATTACACAAAAACATTAAAAAATGGACTTGAAGTAGTCGCCATACCTATAAACAAAGGCTCAAATGTCATAACTACCGATATATACTATAAAGTCGGAAGCGGTGATGAAGTGATGGGCAAAAGCGGTATCGCTCATATGTTAGAGCATATGAATTTCAAATCAACCAAACATTTAAAAGCCGGAGAGTTTGATAAGATTGTCAAAGGTTACGGCGGAGTAAATAATGCTTCTACAGGATTTGATTTTACTCACTATTTTATAAAAAGCAGCTCTAAAAATCTATCCAAATCTTTAAAGCTTTTTGCAGAACTTATGGCAAATCTAAACTTAAAAGATGAAGAGTTTCAAACAGAAAGAAAAGTAGTTTTAGAGGAGAGATACT
>CAZMKH010000240.1:0-2508 GCA_964566455.1 uncultured Campylobacteraceae bacterium
CAAACAAAGATGTGATACCGTATATTCCGATATCTCCTTTTAAGATATGGCTTGTGGTTGTTGTGGTTTCTGCCATAAGTTATGGAGGATATATAGCACAAAAGTATTTTTTTCAGTCAAAAGGGTATTTTTTAACAGGTTTGATAGGCGGTATTTACTCATCAACAGCTACAACGGTCGTACTTGCAAGAAAAGCAAAACAGCTTGGCTATAACCCGGTTATAAACGGGGCCATTATCATCTCTACTTCTGTTATGTATTTAAGACTTATAGTGGTTGCCCTGATATTCAACATAGATATAGCAAAGTCCATCACCATCCCCTTTTTGGTTTTTAGTGCTTTTGGTATTGCCACATCTCTTTTCTTTTTGTATTCAAAGAAAAAAAGAGATGTAACGCATGATTTTGTCGATGATAACCCGTTGGAACTTAGAACCGCTTTTATATTTGCTCTGCTTTTTATAGCTATGATGGCACTAACCAAATATATCACAACCGAGTTTGGCTCCATTGGACTTCAGATATTTTCATTTGTTGCAGGTTTCACTGATATAGACCCTTTTATACTGTCTCTTTTGACAGGAAAATATGCCATAACAAGTCATGAAGTGTTTAATGCTATACTAATTGCAGCAGGTAGCAACAATCTTCTAAAAGCAGCCTACGCCTTATGGTTTGGCGGCTGGAGAAATACTCACTTGTCTGCCTTGTGGGTATCACTGCTGGGGGTCGGAACTATTGTGTGGAGCTTTGCTTAAATTTTTTAAATACAGGAGGGAAAAATGAAAAAAAATGATCAAACATTGCCATGGGAACATCCAAAATTAAAAGATGAAGACCCCAAAGCTTTGGAGCTTATCAAAAAGATTATGAACAATCCAAGCTACAAACTTGCCGAAGAGGATGAGGATTTTATATACAGTGATGATGCCAGGGTTATAAGGCTTGAGCTTGATTATTTAAAAGCTGATATGAAGATGAGGGAGTTTGGAATAGAGCATACTATAGTTGTTTTTGGAAGTGCTAGAATAGTAGAGAGAAAAACCGCTCTTAAAAGACTTTCAAGTATTCAAAAAAATGTGGAAAAAAATCCTGAAGATAGAGAACTTTTAAGAGAGTTATATGTAGCTGAGAGAATGGTTGGAAAGAGTATCTACTATGAAGATGCCAGAAGATTTGGACAGCTTGTAGGAAAAAGTGGAAAAGGAGTAGATGACTGTAAAGTTACTTTGATGACGGGAGGAGGTCCCGGTATCATGGAAGCAGCTAACAGGGGAGCTTATGATGTGGGAGCTAAAACCATAGGTCTAAATATCAAACTTCCTCATGAACAATACCCAAATCCTTATATCACACCCGAGCTTTGCTTTCAGTTTCACTATTTTGCCATAAGAAAGATGCACTTTTTGCAAAAAGCAAAAGCCCTTGTGGTTTACCCCGGAGGTTTTGGAACATTTGATGAGCTTTTTGAAACATTAACTCTTATCCAAACAGGAAAGAGTGATAATATCCCTGTAATTTTGGTGGGTAAAAGTTACTGGCAAAAGGCTATAGACTTTGACTTTTTAAAAGATGAGGGAGTGATAGCTCCAAATGATACGGATATATTCAAGTTTGCCGACAATGCGGCTGAAGCCTGGGAGTATATACTTTCCTGGCACAAACAAAAAGGAAATCCGCTCTTTTAAATGATAGCTTTGTATATTGTTATATTTATCCTTTTAGTACTACTTGTGTATATCACTTTAAAATATTTTAACCTAAAAAAAAGTATTGCACAAAAAGATATGCTTCTTATACGCCAGGCAAAACTGGCTTCCATAGGTGAAATGTTGGAGCACATAGCTCATCAGTGGAAGCAGCCTTTGGCACAGATAAATTCTATAGTTTTAAATATAGAAGCATATTATGAAGATAAAAAACTTGATAGAGAAACATTGGAAGAGGAGCTTAGCCAGATAGAAAATTTGACTCTGTTTATGTCTCAAACGATTGAAAGTTTTAGAAACTATCTACATCCTGACAAGGAAAAAACTGTTTTTAGCATAAAAGAGGTTGTAGATGAAACACTTTCACTTATAAATCCGCTTTTAAAGCATAAAAAAATTGAATGCATCATAGATATAAAAGACAATACCAAGATAAAAGGATACAAAAAAGAGTTTGTTCAAACACTGCTTGTACTTTTAAACAATGCCAAAGATGCACTGCTTGAAAATAGTGTAAAAAACCCTTTTGTAAAAATAAGTACTAAACAAAAAGGTACAAAAGTTCTCATATCAGTTATGGATAATGGTGGCGGAATTGATGAAAAGATAATGGATAAGATATTTGATCCGTATTTTACAACAAAACAAAAAAGCAAAGGCACAGGTCACGGACTTTCAATGGCAAAAATGATTATCGAAGAGAGTTTCAACGGAAAAATCAGAGCCAAAAACAGAGGTGACGGAGCCTGTTTTGAGATAGAGATATGACACTTTTATACGCAGAAGATGAAGAGATAAC
>CAZMKH010000241.1:0-2505 GCA_964566455.1 uncultured Campylobacteraceae bacterium
AAAAAGTATGGTTTTGGAGTGCTTGGATTGTATGATTTTAAAAAGATTTTAAAAGAAAAAAAGTTTCCCATACAAAAGGATATAACCGTCTTTGAACTTTGCAATCCAAAAGCTGCACAAAAAGCACTGGAGTACGATGCTGAGATTTCAGTATATCTTCCGTGCAGAGTAAGTGTTTATGAAGAAAATGGTAAAACAGTTGTAGCGACTATCCATATAGAGGATATCATAAACAGCATAGAGGTGGACAGTGCATTTAAAGAGTTTATGCTAAATGTTTTTAATGAATTAAAAGGTTTGATAAACTCTTTTAAAGAGTAAGGAAAAGTTATGAATCATCACAATCACACAAGAGAGCATAACAACAACGAACATACTCATAATGTGCATGCTAAACATAACCATAAAGAAGCAGGACATACAAGCCATCATGCACAGATGATTGAGGACTATAAAAAAAGATTTTATGTGTCACTGGCTGTGACCCTGCCTATACTTTTTTTATCACCAATGATACAAAAGCTGCTTGGTTTCGAGTTAAATTTTGCAGGAGATAAAATTTTATTGCTGATTTTATCAACTTTTATCTTTTTTTGGGGTGGACTGCCTTTTTTAAAGGGGTTTGTCGATGAAGTAAAAGAGAAAAAACCCGGTATGATGACGCTGATAGCTTTGGCAATAAGTGTAGCATACTTTTACAGTTTTGCGGTAGTTTTCGGACTTGAAGGAAAGTTGTTTTTTTGGGAGTTGGCTACTCTTGTGGATGTTATGCTTTTGGGGCACTGGATAGAAATGAAGTCAGTTATGGGAGCTTCAAAAGCACTGGAAAAACTGGCCGAGCTTATGCCAAGCAGTGCCCATTTGATAAAAGGCAACGATATAGAGGAAGTAGAGATATCAAAATTGAAAAAAGGCGATATCATACTTGTAAAAGCAGGAGAAAAAATACCTGCTGACGGTATTATAGTCAAAGGTTCAAGTTATATTGACGAATCAATGCTGACAGGTGAATCAAAAAAAATAAAAAAAACTGTTTCCAACAGTGTTATAGGCGGTTCGGTCAACAGCGAAGGTGTTCTTGAAGTTAAAGTAAATGCCACTGGAGATGATTCATACCTTTCAAAGGTGATTGACCTTGTAAAGCAGGCACAATCAACAAAATCAAAAACGGAAAAGTTGGCAGATACAGCCGCAAGATGGCTTACTGTGATAGCTATTACCGCAGGTTCGGTTACTTTTGGATACTGGATTGCATATGGTCCAAGTGCAGGATTTGCAATAGAGAGACTTGCTACCGTTATGGTAATAGCATGTCCTCACGCTTTGGGGCTGGCTATACCTTTGGTCAATGCAGTATCGACCTCTTTATCCGCCAAGCACGGGCTTTTGATAAGAAACAGAACTGCTTTTGAAAATGCAAGAAAGATAACTACTATAGTTTTTGACAAAACAGGAACATTGACTGAGGGAAATTTTGGAGTAAAAAGCATAACTGCAACCAATGAAAAATTTGATGAAAAAAAGTTATTGCGTTATGCCGCATCTTTGGAGAAAAGCTCTGAACATCCCATAGCAAAAGGAATTATACAAAAAGCAAAAGATGAAGATATTGCTTTATTGGAAATCTCAAATGTAAAAGTCTTAAAAGGAGAGGGAATATCAGGGGAAGTTGACGAAAAAAAGGTAGAATTGCTTAGTCAAAAAGCTTTTTTGAACAAAGGCTTGAAGAGTGCTTCAAATATAGAAAATGAAGAAGACAGTACTTTGATATATGTAGTTATTGACGGAGAATTGGGTGGTATTGTTTCACTGGGTGACAAAATAAGAAAAGAGTCATTTGAGACTATTGCAGAACTTCAAAAAGAGGGTATAAAGTGCTATATGCTTACCGGCGACAATAAAGCTATAGCCAAAAGTGTTTCGAAAAAATTAGGGCTTGATGGATACTTTGCAGAAGTGCTGCCTCACCAAAAACAAGAAAAGATAAAAGAGTTGCAAGAAAAAGGAGAGTTTGTGGCAATGACGGGTGACGGCATAAATGATGCTCCCGCACTGGCACTGGCAGATATAGGTATAGCCATAGGCTCAGGTACGGATATAGCAGCTGAGAGTGCGGATATCATTTTGGTAAACAGTAACCCAAGAGATATACTTTCTCTTATCTCTTTTGGTAAAAAAACTTATACAAAGATGGTACAAAATCTTATATGGGCAACAGGATACAACGCCTTTGCCATACCTTTGGCGGCCGGTGTGCTTATGAAATACGGCATCCTTATATCTCCGGCAATTGGAGCGGCATTTATGTCTTTAAGTACAGTAATAGTTGCCATCAATGCCAAATCATTACAGTTTAAAGCTTGACCTGAAAAATTAGGTCAAGCTTTTCGACTTAAATTTCATTAACTATCCATAAAATATATTCTGCTATAATATCACCCAAAAATAACAAAGGATAAAAATCATGAAAGTTTTACTTATAAAAGATGTAAAAAGCCTTGGAAA
>CAZMKH010000242.1:0-2475 GCA_964566455.1 uncultured Campylobacteraceae bacterium
AGTGATGAACTCTCATATCATCTCGCAAACAGACTTTTAAACAATCCTCCAAATTGTGCAACTATAGAGCTAAGTATTGGAAAACTGAAACTCAAAGCTTTAAACAGCACAAGAGTCAGCATAGCAGGAGCAAATACAAGAGCAAAATTAAACTCGGAAAATTTAAAAAATTGGAGCTGTTTTCCCGTAAAAAAGGGGGATATTTTAGAATTTGGCTATGCTGTTGACGGACAGCTTAGCTACTTGGCGGTTGAAGGTGGTTTTGAGTGTGAAAAGATACTCTCTTCAGTTTCTATCAGCAGATACCTGGGCAGTCCAATCAACAAAGGTGATATTTTATATGCCAACCCTTCAAATAACAGACAAAAAGCATTTCTATCTTATAAAATCAGACCGACTTTAGGGTATAAAGAGTTGAAGCTGCGTTTTGTAAAAGGATACCAACACAAATGGTTTGATATCAAAAAATTTACTTCCTTAAACTTTAAAGTATCCAACAGATACAATAAGATGGGGTACCAACTTGAGGGAGACAAAATATTTCCTCTTCATAATGAACTGGTCTCTGAAGCGATAGCATATGGAGCTATTCAAATAACTTCTGCGGGTCAGCCTATCATTCTTTTAAAAGACAGGCAAACCATAGGCGGCTATCCAAAAATCGGCTCTGTTTTGCCCATGGATTGTTTTAAACTTTCTCAATGCGGAGCCAATACAAAAATAAAATTTAAAGAAGTTTCCATTTCAAATGCTTTGCAGCTTACAAAGGATTTTTATAACAAATTAAAAGGTATCTAAAGGAGATTATATGACACTTGGTAATTTAATGGTAAATATCATAAAAAAATTAAACAGTTATGATATATTCGGAGTTCCTGGAGATTACAACCTTAGATTTTTGGATTATATAGTTGAAGATAAAGAGCTAAAATGGGTGGGAAACTGTAATGAACTAAATGCCTCTTATGCCGCAGACGGTTATGCCAGAGAAAAAGGTGTGGGAGTATTGGTGACTACCTTGGGAGTAGGAGAGCTAAGTGCAGCAAACGGGATTGCGGGCAGTTATGCTCATAATATTCCTATACTTCACATAGTAGGATATCCAAACAGTATAGTCTTGGAACATGATATACCGGTACATCACACGCTTGCAAATTATCAAAGAAACAGCTTTTTGGAATCATTTTCACCTATAACCGGAGCTTCAACCATTTTAACAGCATATAACTACCTTGCAGAAATCCAAAGAGTTATATCAAATATGCTCCTTACCAAAAAACCATGCTACATTGGAATACCTGCTGATTTGGTAGATCTTGATATAAGTGAAAGTGTTGAGGATATCTCATTTTATGCTCACAATGGAGATACGCACAATATAGAAAATCTTGGAAACCAAATCATTAAAAGGTACAATGAGGCTAAAAAGCCCCTGTTTTTACTTGGAGTCAACATTGCAAGATTTGGTTGCAGACAAATAGTAACAGACATACTTAAAAACTCTCAGTCCAAATTTGCTACAACCTTAATGGGCAAATCCATAATAAATGAAACAAATGTTGCCAAACCCAATTATCTCGGTATTTATGCCGGAGACTACAGTACTGAAGGAATGGTAGAACTTATGCAGGAATCAGACTGCATCATATCTATAGGCACAGTTGAAACAGACTTAAATACAGGAGGTTTCAGCGAAGACGCAATAGATATGAACAATGTCATAACATTAAGAGCAGAAAGTATTAAAATAGGCAAGAAAGTTTATACCGGCATCAGTCTTGAACTGTTGCTGGAGTATTTAAAAAACAATATAAAGCCCAAAAAAAATCCTTGGCTTAAAAATACACTCATAAAAGATACAAAAATAAAGATAGACACATTTAAAACAAATAATAAAAAATTAAACCATAAAGATTTTTGGCCGTTGGTATCCAAAACCGTCATCAAAGAAGGAGATATCGTAATAGCTGAAGCAGGCTCCTCCCTGTTTGGTCTCGTTCATCAAAACCTTCCTACCGGAATAGATTTTGTATCACAACTTCTTTGGGCTTCCATAGGATATACTCTTCCTGCAGCCATAGGTTCAGCCATAGCATCCCCCAAAAGAAGAATACTGCTTTTTATAGGCGATGGCTCTTTCCAATTAACAGCACAGGAGATAAGCCTTATATCAAGATACAACCTTGATATAACCATTTTTCTGATAAACAACAGCGGATATACAATAGAAAGAGCGATACACGGTCCAAATCAATCATACAATGATATTCCCGGATGGGACTATATAGCATTTGCAAAATCTCTTGGCATAACAGATACTATATCCATAAAAACTTTTAGCAAATTTGTTGACAGTATTGAGTGGATATTAAAAAAAGGTCCAAAAATGGTTGAACTCTATTTTGACAAATATGACTATCCACCACTGTTAAAACAAATTTCTGAGAAACTTGAAAAAGCTAACAGGCAAAAAAT
>CAZMKH010000243.1:0-2453 GCA_964566455.1 uncultured Campylobacteraceae bacterium
AGTGATTTATTTACAACATGTCCTGCTTTTTCACCGAATATTGCTCTTAAGAGTCTCTCTTCGGGAGTCGGTTTTATTTCACCTTTTGGACTTACTTTTCCTACAAGTATCATTCCGGGTTTTATATAAGTACCTATTTTAACTATACCGCTTTCATCAAGATGAGCCAAATCCTCTTCTTTTACATTGGGGATATCTTTTGTAATCTCTTCGGTACCATCTTTAAGTTCTCTTGCTTCAACCTCATGCTCATATACATGAACACTTGTAAAAGTATCTTCTCTGATAAGTTTTTCACTGATAACGATAGCATCTTCGTAGTTGTATCCGTTCCACGGCAAGAATGCAACCATTACATTTTTACCGATAGCAAGCTCCCCCAAGTCCATATTGGGACCATCTGCTATAACTTGGCCCTCTTCAATTAGTTGACCTTTTTTAACTATCGGATACTGGGTATAAGATGTATTTTGGTTTGTTCTTACATTTTTTTGCATAGTATAGTGGTCAATGTAAGCACCTTTTTCATCTTCGCCCAATATATAGATATTTTTACTGTCAACTTTTTCTACAATTCCGCTTCTTTTTGCTTTTATTGCCGCCCATGAGTCTCTGGCAACAATTTTTTCAACTCCTGTTCCTACCATAGGTGCTTCATTTCTTAAAAGAGGAACACCTTGACGCTGCATGTTTGAACCCATCAAAGCTCTGTTTGCATCATCATGCTCCAAAAACGGAATAAGACTGGCCGCAACACCTGTCACCATAACTGAAGCAAGGTCGATAAGATCTACACTCTCTTTTGGAGCAAGTATAATTTCCCCATCTTTTCTAACTTCTATCAAATCTTCAACAATATTGCCGTTGCTGTCAAGCTTGGTAGAAGCAGGAGCAATAGTCAAACCCTCTTCCTGGGTTGCTGTTATATATTTTACTTCATTTGTAACTTTTGCATCTTTTACAACTCTGTATGGTGCTTCTATGAAGCCCAAGTCATTAACTTTTGCATAAGTTGCCAAAGTATTTATAAGACCGATATTTTGACCCTCAGGAGTTTCTATAGGACAAATTCTTCCATAATGAGTAGGGTGAACATCTCTTACTTCAAAACCGGCTCTCTCTTTTACAAGACCGCCTACTCCCAAAGCTGAAAGCCTTCTTTTGTGAGTTATTTCACTAAGCGGGTTTGTTTGGTCCATAAATTGTGAAAGCTGACCTGTTGTAAAAAACTCCATAATAGAGTTGGTAATCATTTTGGAATTTACCAAGTCATATGGCATGATATCTTCTATATTTCCGCTAAGTGTGGTAAACTTGTCTTTTATGGCTTTTTGCATTCTAATAAGACCTGTATGAAGCTCATTTGCCAAAAGTTCGCCTATAGCTCTAATTCTTCTGTTTCCCAAGTGGTCTCTGTCATCAATGTGACCCTGACCATTTTTTACTTTTATCAAATATTTTGCCGTTTTTATAATATCTTCATTTGTTAGAACCGTAACATAGTCAGGTATATCAAGACCGAGCTTATGATTCATTTTCATTCTACCCACTCGAGTCAAATCATATCTTTCAATATTAAAAAAGAGATCATTTACAAAAGCTTTTGCTGCCTCTTTGGTAACAGGCTCGCCTGGTCTCATGACTTTATGAATTCTTATACATGAAAGATCATTTTCATCCTCAACACCTTCGGTCTGTTTTAAAAGCTTGAGTGTTTCAAAGTCAGCCAAAAATGAGTTGATGATGGCATCGTCGACACCACTTGCAAGGTCATTTGCTATCTCTATCTCTTTACAACCCATCTCTATAAGTTTTAACATCTTGTTTTCATCAAGCTGGGTTAATGTATCATAAAGAATCTCACCGCTTTCACTGTCAATTATCGGAGAAGATAAAAACCTGTTTATCAAAGTTTCAGTCGGATACTCTATCCACTCTACTCCGTCATTTTGTAGTTTTTCGGCTTTTTTCTTTGTAAGTCTTTTTCCCTCTTTTATTAAAAGATTTCCTTTGTCATCATAAAGGTCAAACTCTACTCTGCCAAGAAAATCTTCAGGGTTGAATTTTATTAAAAATTTATTATCTTTAATTGCTATCTTTTGTATAGGATAAAATAGTTTTAAAATATCTTGTTTACTGTATCCCAATGCTCTAAAAAGTATGGTTATAGGAACTTTTCTTCTTTTGTTTATCCTGACATACAAAATATCTTTTGCGTCATACTCAAAATATAACCACGAACCTCTGTCAGGAATGATTTGGGAAGTATAAATAAGTTTGTTGGATGCAACAGAACTCTCTTCCTCTTTGAAAATAACACCGGGGCTTCTGTGAAGTTGATTTACAACTACCCTTTCAACACCGTTTATAATAAATGATACTCTATCAATCATAAGAGGTATATCTCTTATGTATATACTTTGTTCTTTTATATCTTTGATACCTTTTTTCTC
>CAZMKH010000244.1:0-2446 GCA_964566455.1 uncultured Campylobacteraceae bacterium
CTTAGCAATACTCCAAAGCAGATAGTGGTCTATAAAGCTTTTGGATGGGATTTGCCCAAGTTTTACCATGTGCCTATGATTTTAAACCCACAGGGTAAAAAACTCTCTAAAAGAGATGGTGCCATGGATGTTATGGAGTATAAAAAAGAGGGATATCTACCTGAAGTCTTACTAAATTTTTTAGTTAGACTTGGCTGGAGCCATGGTGATCAGGAAATTTTTACCATGGAAGAGATGCTGGAATTTTTTGACCCGAAAGATATAAACAAATCAGCTTCAGCTTATAATGCAGAGAAACTTTTATGGTTAAATGCGCAGTTCATAAAAGATATGAGCTATGAAAGGTTTGAAAAAGAGTTAAAATTTTTTGATCTTAATTTAAACAGTATAAATAAAAAAGAGATTTTGATAGATGCTTTAAGAGAGAGGGTAAAAACCCTTAAAGAGTTCTCTCAAAAAGCCGGAGCTATTTTGGAAAGACCCGCTTCTTATGAAGCCAAAGCGGTTAAAAAATTTTTAAAAGCCAATGCAAAGGAGGTAGCCAAAGAGTTTGTAAACTATTTAAATGGTTATAAAGAAGATTTGGATATCCCGGCTGACTATGAAAAACTTATAGTTGGATTTTTGGAGCAGTATAACCTTAAATTAAAAGATATTGCCCAAATAATTCGAATAGCCATCGTCGGTAGTGCGGTGAGCCCTTCGATCTATGATATTATGTGTATCATAGGAAAAGATGAGCTCGAAATTAGAGTTAACAATTTAATACAATTTATGGAGAAAAGAGATGAGCAAAACTGAATGGGAACAAAAATGTTTGGATTATCATGTAGGCGGTAAAACAGGAACACTTCTAAAAAAACCCTGTGACACTGCGGAAGAGCTTTCTATGGCTTATACACCCGGTGTTGCAATTCCATGTAAAGAGATTGAAAAAGATGTATCTTTGGCATACAAATATACAAATAAAGGCAATTTGGTAGCTGTTGTTACAGACAGTACGGCAGTCTTGGGGCTTGGAGATATAGGTACACTAGCAGGCAAACCCGTCATGGAGGGTAAAGGTGTTTTGTTTAAAAAATTTGCAGATGTTGATGCTGTTGATATCGAGTTGAATGTAAAAGATACTGAAGAGATTATAAAAACAGTTGCCGCAATAGCTGATAGCTTTGGCGGAATCAACCTTGAAGATATAAAAGCTCCAAAATGTTTTGAGATAGAAGACAGACTAAAAGAGATATGCAATGTTCCGGTTTTTCATGATGACCAACACGGAACTGCTATCATTTCCACCGCAGGTCTTATAAATGTGCTTGAGCTTAGCGGAAAAAAAGCTGAAGATATAAAGATAGTTGTAGTAGGAGCAGGTGCGGCAGGTACAGCATGTTCAAAAATGTATAGAAATTTGGGAGTAAGTCATATTACAATGATAGATAGAAAGGGTGTTATCTATAAGGGTAGAGAAGATTTGGCAAACAATCCCATAAAAGCAGAACTTGCCATAGAAACTAATGCAAGAACGCTTGAAGATGCTATGAAGGGTGCAGATATGGTACTTGGTCTTTCAGGACCCGGTATCATTACCCAGGATATGATAAAAAGTATGGCAGACAATCCTATCGTTTATGCATGTGCAAATCCAACTCCCGAAATCTTACCCGAAGAGGTACTTGCTGTAAGAGATGATGTATATATGGGTACAGGAAGAAGTGATTATCCAAACCAGATAAATAATGTTTTAGGCTTTCCTTTTATCTTTAGGGGTGCACTTGATGTAAGAGCTACAAAAATTACAGAAAATATGAAAGTAGCAGCTGCGAAAGCTTTGGCGGATTTGGCTAAAGAGCCGGTTCCAGACTATGTAAAAGCGGCATATCCTCATAGAGATGATATGGAGTATGGAAAAAATTATATCATTCCTTCACCGTTTGATAAAAGAATAGCTGTTTTTGAATCATATGCAGTTGCAAAAGCTGCTATTGAAGATGGTGTAGCTACAGTTAAAGATTTTGATCTAGACGCTTATAAAAAAGAGCTTGAAAAGAAATTTTTAGGCTAACTTCAGAGGGCAGCAAAGGCTGCCCTTGACCCTCTCCTCTATATCTTAAGCATATCTTAACTACTTTTAAAATTCATTCATTTTTTTAAGAGATTTATCAGTTTATAGTGCTATAGTTATGCTAATATTTTTATTTTAAAAGGAGACTAAAATGTCTGTTACGGATTATATTGATAAGGTACTGAACCAGACTGCCAAAAACAGCCCGGGTCAAAAAGAGTTTTATCAAGCAGCTGAAGAAGTGCTTCACTCTTTAAAACCTCTACTGGAACGTGATAGCAGGTATGACAAATATAATATTCTTGAGAGGATAGTGGTTCCCGAGAGAACTATTATGTTTAGAGTAAACTGGGTAGATGACAATGGTGAAATACAAACCAATATCGG
>CAZMKH010000245.1:0-2440 GCA_964566455.1 uncultured Campylobacteraceae bacterium
ATATAAAACCGATGCTTTCTCTTCTATACATTGAAGCAAAATTATCAGGCAGTTTGGCTATCTTTTTTCCATCTACCTCTACATCGCCGCTTGTAGGTTTTAAAAGAGCGGCAAGTATGGAAAGAAGTGTACTTTTACCGCTTCCGCTTGGCCCCTTTAAAAGAGCTAACTCTTCATCTTTAACATTGAAACTAATATCTTTCAAAGCTACCGTTTCATTTATTTTGCCCTGATTGAAAACTTTGTAAACTTTATCAACTTTTATCATCTTATCACCTCATCGGCTTCCAGGGTCGCCGCAAACCACGAAGGTATAATGGTAGCTGCTATATATAAAGGCACGGTTGTAAAGAATATAAGCGTAACCGTTCCAAAGTCAAAACTAAACGGAAGCTCAAAAGGCGGCTTAAGCACCGAATATCCGGTAAATATATCTCTTAAAACAGGAGCATTTAAAAAATATACATAAAATATAGCAAACGTTACGGCACTAAAAAATGCCACAAAAGATAAGATAAAAGCTTCATAAAATTTTTGAAGTATGATATCACCTATCTTCCAACCTACCGCTTTTTGAACACCTATCTCTCTTTTTTCATCACTGCTAAGACCGCTTGTTTTATCATATATGATGATAAAAAATGTAAATAGTGCCACAACAAAAAGAGCCAAAAATATACCACTTTTATAGTCAAATATATTATTGTACGAAATTCTTAAGTCATTTTTGGTAATCACTCTAAAGTTTGGATACATAAGCCTTATTTTTGAAGCTATCTCACTTACCTCTTTTGGGTTTGGAACTCTTAGGGTTATATCGGTAGCTTTTTCTTCACTCATTCCAAAAATTTCTCTAGCACTTTCATTACTCAAAAGTATGATATCATTTGATTCAAGCAAAGTTCCGTCTTTGAAAGTCCCTGCTATATAAACTCTTTTAAAGTCTCCGTTTGGCTTAATAAAGTTAAAGTATTTATCATAATAATTACTCTTTAAGATTTTATCTACTCCAATTCCAACTATCATGGTATCATTTTTGTCAAACAAAGTTTTATCAAACTTGTCAACAACCTTTTGAATAGATTTTTTATAATTTGTATCAAACCTGCTCACGCCCACTACCGCGAAATTTGCTCCGGCATTTTTAAAGTAGTAATATCCCCATACTCTTGGAGCTACCGCACTTACGCCTTCAATTTGCGACAACTTGTCTACAACATCCAGGCTGATATCCTGCTGCCTACCTGCTTGAAGTTTTTGTATGGTAATGTCCGGAAGCGAATCAACAGTATAGGATAACTCTTTTTTTATAGAATTTGATATGAAAAATATGCTTGAAAGTAAAAATATAAGTATAAAAAATATAACAAGTATGAAGATATTTTTTGCTCCTCTTCTTTTTATGGCGCTTAATGCATATTCAAAAAGCAACAGATTGAACAGTTTCATTTTTGCACGACCTTGCAGGGGGTATTTTTAAGCAGTGGTGAAGGAGCATAAACATAAGTTGTAACAAAGTAGCTTACTCCTTCAGGGTCTTCACTAAATATGGAAAATATATCGCTTAAACTTCTATGTCTTATATATTTTGCTTCGGTTGAAAGTGTGATATCCGGCAGTCCTACTTTTGCAACAAAAGCTCTCTTTTGCTCGATTTTTTTATCTCTAAAAGCAAGATACCCTACCTCAAAGCTAAAAAATATAGCCATAAAAAGCAAAAAAAAGCTAAAAATCTTCAAATTCCTACTCATCCAACACCTTTAAAGAGCATAGGGCTTAAAGCTAAGAGCAAATAAACTCTTAAACATCCAATAAATTCTCAATTATCAATTATCAATTCTCAATTACTTTTCTCATCAAGGGACCATACAAGGTCATCATTTAATTCATCGAATCTTTTTATAAACTTACCAAAATGGTCTTTTTTGAAACTTTGCGCCTCTTTTAGAGTCTTAAAAGGTATAAGCTCGTTTCCCATTGGTCCCAAAACATTACTCCAAAAAACATAGTAAGCTTTTTTTGCATTTATACCTTTTTGGGTATAATAGTCAGTTACTATCATTTTAGTGATACTTTTTTGAAATTTTTTGATATCATACTTTCCATAATCATCAGGGTTAAAGTAAAATTTCATCATATCTTTTACACCGTCAAAACTAAAATGGTGTATCTTTCCATCTTTTTTAAAGTATATTTGAGCCGCCCATCTGGGATATTTATACACAAGCATTCCGCAAACAGGGCATTTTTCTCCCTTGTGTACTACTACATTTCTAAATTCTTTCTTTTGTCCTGCCCTTTTTATATCCCACAGATAAAGAGAAACTGCCAAAATCTGTTTTTTGCTCAATCTTTTGCATAAATGCTTATCTTTTATAGCTTTTTGTAATGATAAGATATCGCTGTAATTTTTTGGATTGATTTGCTTACACACTTTTTG
>CAZMKH010000246.1:0-2428 GCA_964566455.1 uncultured Campylobacteraceae bacterium
TCAGCCTTGCAACTTAGCAAAGCACCCCCGGTAACAGTGGCAGTAGTATAAATTTTGGAAAATTATACACAATCAATCAAAAATAAAGCTTAAATTTACCACTTACTCCATCTTAAGTGATATTTTGGTAAAATGCACAAAATTTTTTATAAAGAGATAAAAATGAGTAGTGAAAAAAGCACAGTTTATGATCCAAAAGTGATTGAAGATAAATATTATGAAATATGGGAACAAAGAGGCTATTTTGAAATAGACGGCAACAAGGATATCCAGCAAAAGGGTAAAAACTTTTGCATAATGATGCCTCCACCTAATGTAACAGGCAGTCTTCATATAGGACATGCTCTAACTTTTACACTTCAAGATATACTTGTTCGTTACAAAAGAATGGATGGCTTTAAAACTCTTTGGCAGCCGGGAACTGACCATGCGGGAATAGCAACTCAAAATGTAGTGGAAAAGCAGCTTTTAGCCGAAGGAACTACCAAAGAGGAACTTGGAAGAGAGGAATTTTTAAAAAGAGTTTGGAAATGGAAAGAGTTTAGTGGCGGAACCATAGTAAATCAAATGAGAAAACTCGGCGTCTCTCCAGCTTGGAGCAGAGAGAGATTTACTATGGATGAGGGACTTAAAAAAGCGGTAAAAAAAGCTTTTGTTCAACTTTATAATGAGGGTCTTATAGTTCGCGGCAATTATATGGTCAACTGGTGTACTCATGACGGGGCACTCAGTGATATAGAAGTGGAGTATGAAGAAAAACACCAAAAACTATACTATTTAAAATATCCTATAAAAAATAGCAATGATTTTATAACAGTTGCTACAACAAGACCTGAAACATACTTTGGCGATACTGCGGTAATGGTCAATCCAAATGACAAAAGATATGAAAGTGTTATAGGAAAAAGTGTAGTTTTGCCGCTTGTTGATAGAGAGATTCCTGTCATAGCTGATGAACATGTTGATATGGAGTTTGGAACAGGTGCGGTCAAAGTAACTCCCGCTCATGACCCAAATGACTATGAGGTCGGCAAAAGACATTCACTTGAATTTATAACCGTATTTGATGAAAAAGGGATACTAAATGAATATGCGGGTGAGTTTAAAGGAACTGAAAGACTGGAAGCCAGAGACAAGGTAGTTAAAAAACTTGAAAATGAAGGTTTTGTTGAAAAAATTGAAGATTATACCAATCAGGTAGGTCACTGTTACAGATGTAAAAATGTGGTTGAGCCTTATATCTCAAAGCAGTGGTTTGTAAAAAAAGAGATAGCCACAAATGCCATCAAGAAAGTTAATGAAGGAAAAGCTACTTTTTATCCCTCTCACTGGATAAATTCATACAATGCATGGATGAAAGACCTAAGGGATTGGTGTATATCAAGGCAGCTTTGGTGGGGACACAGAATACCTGTATTTTACTGTGATGATTGCGGAAATGAGTGGGCAAGTGAAGAGGATGAGCCGAAAAGTTGTCCAAAATGCGGCAGTAAAAATTTTCATCAAGACCCCGATGTGCTTGATACCTGGTTTAGCAGCGGTCTTTGGCCCTTTTCCACTCTTGGATGGGGAAATGGAGAAGCGTTAAAGGGTCTAAAATGGTTTGAAGATGATTTGAAAGAGTTTTATCCAAACTCCATACTTATAACCGGGTTTGACATACTATTTTTCTGGGTTGCCAGAATGATGTTTTCTGGGGAACATTTCCTAGGTGAACTTCCTTTTAAGGATATATATCTTCACGCACTTGTAAAAGATGAGCATGGTCAAAAGATGAGCAAGTCAAAAGGCAATGTTGTTGACCCGCTGGATATGATAAAAGAGTACAGCGCGGATACTTTGAGATTTACTCTGGCAGTTTTGGCAGTACAGGGAAGAGATATAAAACTCTCAAAAGAGAAAACCGAGCAGATAAGAAACTTTACAAACAAACTCTATAATGCTTCAAGATACTTTTTGATGTATCAAGATAGTTTTGATGATATGGATAAAGTTGAATTTAAAACAGACCTTGGCAAGTATGTAAAAAGCAGATTTGCACTTGCCGTTAAAGAAACGAGAGAGTTTTTGGATGTTTACAGGTTTAACGATGCGGCTACCACACTTTACAGATTTTTATGGGGCGAATTTTGCGACTGGGGGATAGAGTTTTCAAAAGCTTCAAAAGATAGCATAAGTGAACTTGGAAGTATTTATAAAGAAGCTATGAAACTGCTACATCCTTTTATGCCTTTTATCACTGAATTTATCCACCAAAGCCTTTCAAACACTTCTTTGGAAGAAAACAGCTCCATAATGGTAAACAAATATCCAAAGTTTTTTGAAAGAGACGAAGAAGTTGAAGAACTTTTTTCTCTGGCTATGGAAGCAGTCATCTCTATAAGAAGAGCAAAAGCCAATATCGAACTTGCAAATAAAAAGATAGACA
>CAZMKH010000247.1:0-2413 GCA_964566455.1 uncultured Campylobacteraceae bacterium
AAGAAGAAGTCGGCAATGTTGTAACCCAGTCTGTTGTTGCGTTGGGAATTACCATCACAATGGATCCTGTAATGGATAGAGATTTTGTATACAATACAATGATAGAGAAAGTTCCTCCAAAGTTTGTAGAGTTAAATAAAAAAGCTTTCGAGCTTGGAGAAAAATACGCAAAAATAGCTTTAGGCGAACAATAAAAGTATAAAGGGGTTTTTAAACCCCTTTATACGAACTTTAATATATCTCTACTTTATCCCGACCGCTATTTTTTGCTTTATAAAGAGCTTCGTCAGCTTCTTGAATAAGTTTTTCAATTTTTTCTTTTTTATCCTTTGTGGTTACTCCGATAGAAACAGTATATTTGATAGAGTGGTTTTTAAATTTTACTTCTTCTTTTGAAATAATATTTTTAAGTTTTATAAAAAATCCTATGGCAGTTTTCTCATCTACATTTGCCAAAGCTATGCAAAACTCTTCTCCGCCAAATCTTGCCGTCAAATCCAGACCTTTTGTATTATTTTTTAAAATAATTGCCAAATGTTTTAAGACCCTGTCCCCGGCTTCATGACCATAAGTATCATTTATTTTTTTAAAATAATCTATATCAAGCATTGCGACGGCATATTTACTGTTGGTGTCTAAAAAATTATTGATATGATCAAAGAAATACCTTCTGTTGTATAAACCTGTTAGAAAGTCATAATTGGCATATTTAGACAATAACTCCACTTGCTCCTGCGCTTCCAATGTATTGTTTATTCTACATATAAGCTCTTCATTGGAAAAAGGTTTGTTTATAAAGTCATTTGCCCCTGATTTTAAAAATTTTGCAGATATAAGATGCTCATTACTGCCTGTCAGTGAAATGATAGCCAACTGCTGTTTGTTGTATTTTTCCCTTATCGCTTTGGTGAGTTCAAGACCGTTGATAACAGGCATATTGTAATCGGTCAAAACAAGTTTTGTATCTTTGTTATCCTCAAGATAGTTTAAGGCTTCTTCTCCATGAGCTGCAACCAAAACTTTAAACATATGTTTTTGAAGAGTCTCTTTTATCTGTTTCCTTATCATTCGGGAATCATCTACTATCATAAGTTTGATATCCCTGTTTTTAGAAAGTCTTTGAATGAGAGAAAATATATAGTTGACATCTTCCATGTTACCCTTGTATACATAGTCTATAACACCTTTTTTAAGCATATCTTCTCTTATTTGCTCATCAATAGTTCCTGTAAGTACAATAGAAGGAATACCATAAGAAAGAACAAGGTCTACAACTTCCCCATCAGGTGCATCAGGGAGATTTAAATCAAGAAGTGCAATAAAAAAATCATCATTTTCTTCCAAAATATTATTTGTTTCTTCAAAGCTGTATGATTGAATGACATCAAAGTTTAAACTATCCTCCATTTTTCTTTTTACCAGCTTAGAAAGAGCCTTATTGTCTTCAACCAACAGTATTCTTTCTTTCATCATTTTAGTTTCTCCTGTAGTATTTTTTTAAATTTATCAAATGAAGGAAGTGTGAGATTGCTCTCTCTTTGTTTTTTACCCCACATTGGCTCAGGATAGTATGAGTCCTCCTCAAAACGGGCCATAACATGGATATGGAGTTTAGGCAAATAGTTTCCAAACATCGCTATATTAATCTTTTCGGGATGATAAAACTCTATCATTGTTTTTTCAACTGTAAGCATCGTATCTAAAAGTATATTTCTTGTGTTTTTATCACAATCACTCAACTCTTTACACTCTTTTTTTGGAAAAATTTTTATCCAAGGAATGTGAGAGTTTTCTCTTTCGATATATAGAGTTTCATTTTCAAAAAGAAGTTTTTTCATATTGCTATCCATATGTTTATATATGAAATTATACTATTTTTAACTTAATTATGAGGTCAATTTAAAATTTGGGAGGTTGTATGTGGGAGTGTAGCCTTGCCGTAAAGTACGGCAAGGATTGTTTTTAGTATCTGTTAAAGTTTCTAGGTCTTTCTTCTCTAGGCTTAGCTTCATTTACTCTTAAAGTTCTGCCCTCAAATTCTTTACCGTCAAGATCTTCTATAGCACTTTTAGCTGCGCCTTCGTCATTCATTGTGATAAAACCAAAGCCTTTAGCTCTTCCTGTTTCTCTGTCAGTTATAATTTTAACTGCTTCTACTTCGCCATAGTTGCCAAATAGATCCTTAAGTCCTTCTTCTGTTGTCTGGTAAGACATATTTCCTACATAAATCTGCATATGTTCGTGTTCCTTTGAAAAATTATACCACCTAACAATTAAACATAATTCAAATGATTTCTAAAAAAGAGATAAAGTGAATATATCAACTATTAAGTAATACTTGATGGTATTATAGCATAATAAAACAAAATATCAAGGCTTTTTGAAAGAAAATTTAAAAGTTATTTTTATTTTT
>CAZMKH010000248.1:0-2397 GCA_964566455.1 uncultured Campylobacteraceae bacterium
GCAAATGTAGATGATTTGGGGCTTGATAGGATTGGTGTCGAGTTTGACAGGCACGGTGTAAAAGTGGATGAAACCTTAAAAACCACAGTTGATCATATATTTGCCTGCGGAGATTGTATAAACGGACCAAAATTTGCCCATACCGCTACTTATGAAGCAGGCATCGCGGTACACAATATGTTTGCTCCGTCTGCTCATAAAGTCGACTTCTCTAAAAATTCATGGGTGCTTTTTACAAGCCCTGAGATAGCATCTGTAGGACTCAGTGAAGAAGAAGCAAAAGCCAAAGGTTTGGATGTAAAAGTTGAAAAGTATGACTACAGGATAGACGCAAAAGCCCAGATAGACAAAGAAGAGCTTGGTTTTGTAAAGTTTGTAATGGATAACAAAGGTGTGATAATAGGAGTGCAGATATTAAGCGAAGATGCAGCTTCTTTGATAGGCGAAGCATCTTTGATAGTAGCAAATAAAATGACGGTAATGAATGTATTGAGTGCAGTGCATCCTCATCCGACACTGACTGAAAGTTTCGGTAAAATCGCACAGCAGGTATTTTTTAAAATGATGATGAATCGTAAATCGTGATTCGTGATTCGTGATTCGTGATTAGTATTTAGTTTCTTTTTTCTAATCACGAGTTACGAGTTACGAATCACGAAACAAAAAGGAGTATTTTATGAGCAGTAAGATTAAGGAGATACGTGGTTTGGAGATACTTGACAGTCGTGGCAATCCGACTGTAAGAGTTTTTATGGAGCTTGAAGACGGCACACTTGTTCGCTCTTCGGTACCAAGCGGAGCGAGCACAGGGGAGTATGAGGCTTGTGAGCTTAGAGACGGTGACAAGAGCAGATATGGCGGCAAAGGGGTTTTAAGAGCTGTCGAAAATGTAAATAATATCATAGCCCCTGCTCTAAAAGGTATGGATGCTACAAATCAGCTTGAGATAGATAAAAGACTTATCGAGCTTGACGGAACATCAAACAAAGAAAAACTTGGAGCCAATGCAATTTTGGGAGTTTCCATGGCTGCGGTCAAAGCGGCTGCAGCAAGCCATCATTTGGAGATTTACGAATATCTTGGCGGCATTGAAGCTTGCAGGATACCGGTTCCTTGCATGAATATACTAAACGGCGGCGAACATGCGGACAACAGTGTAGATATACAGGAGTTTATGGCTGTTCCTTTTGGAGCTCCTACATTTAAAGAGGGTCTTAGATATGTGGCTGAGACTTTTCATACTCTGAAAAAACTTTTAAAAGTAAGAGGTTTGGCAACTTCGGTCGGAGATGAAGGCGGATTTGCACCAAATTTGAAAAGCAATGAAGAAGCCATAGAAATCATCATAGAAGCAATAGAAAAAAGCGGCTATAAACCGGGAGTGGATATCTCTATAGCGTTAGACAGTGCCGCAACATCTTTTTCTATAGGCAAAAAAAACAATTATGACTTGAAGTGGTCCGGACTCGGCAAAAAAACAAGCGATGAACTTATAGAGATGGCCAAAGAGTGGGTTAAAAAGTATCCTATCATTTTATGGGAAGATCCATTGGCTGAAGAGGATTGGGAAGGATTTGCCAAATTTACAAAAGAGCTTGGAGAGAAGATAGAAGTAGTTGGAGATGATATATTTGTAACCAATACAAAATTTATCGAAAGAGGTATCAAAGAGCATACCGCAAATGCTTCGCTTATCAAACTAAATCAAATAGGAACAGTCAGTGAAACGGTTGATGCGGTCAAATTATGCTTTGAGCATAACTGGAGAGCTTTTGTTTCACACCGCTCAGGTGAGACTTGTGATGCATTTTTGGCTGACTTTACAGTGGCTATGGGGACAGGACACTTAAAAACCGGCTCAGCCTCAAGAAGTGAAAGACTTGCCAAATATAACAGACTTCTTGAGATAGAAGATAAGCTAGGTGACAGAGCAAAATATTACTGGAGATAAAATGTTAGGAAAAGATCCTTCGGCCAATCTTGCCATACCAAAACTTCCCAAAGAGATAGAGGGGCTTGAAAAGATTTCTTTAAATCTATGGTGGACTTGGAATCCAAGAGGAAAAAATCTCTTTAAACATATAAGTCCCTATCTTTGGAAAGAGAGTGGACACAACCCTATAAAACTACTCAAAAGTTTGTCAAATAGGGATTTTGATACTTTGATAAAGAGTGAAAAATTCATGAAAGAGTACAGGTATGTTTTAACTCTTTTTGAAAATTATATGAACAATTCTACCCAAAAAGAAAAATCCCTGCCTGTCGCTTACTTTTGTGCCGAGTATGGCTTGCATCATTCGGTTCCTATATATTCAGGAGGGCTTGGTTTTTTAGCAGGAGATATTTTAAAAGAGTCAAGTGATATGAATATTCCGATGGTAGGTATCGGCTTTATGT
>CAZMKH010000249.1:0-2390 GCA_964566455.1 uncultured Campylobacteraceae bacterium
AGCAAAACGGCACTTTCAAGATAATCCAGCTTTCTTAAAGCAACCTTATGAATAGCCGGAGGTATCTTTTTACTTTTTCCCGTTATATAAAAATTTTTACTTTCATTGTCACCAAAACTCTTAATCATATAACATTATAACAGATAGTGTAATAAAATGTCAAATTTTAGAGATGCCCTTTAATGAAAAAGTGTCAGGAAATATTTGCTTGGCAAAGATTATGAAATATACAAAAACAGCACCCCGATCTTTAGTAAAGATAAGGAGTGCTACAAGAGGCTTTTTGGATTGGGAGATTAGAATTTCTAAAACCTAAATCCTACATACTAAAACCTCATCAAAGATATATTTCACTCCCTTGTTTCTTAAAATTTTCAGCTTGTTCTTTCATCCCCTCTTTTAGTGCTTCATTGGCATCAATGAGTTCTTTTTCTTTTGCATACTCTCTGACATCTTCGGTTATCTTCATGGAGCAAAATTTCGGTCCGCACATAGAACAAAAATGAGCTACTTTCGCACTCTCTCTTGGAAGTGTGGCATCATGAAATTCTCTTGCTTTATCCGGGTCAAACCCTATATTGAACTGATCATACCATCTAAATTCAAACCTTGCCTTACTCATGGCATTGTCTCTTATCTGAGCTCCCGGATACCCTTTGGCCAGGTCTGCGGCATGAGCGGCAATCTTGTAAGTTACTATGCCTTCTCTTACATCCTCTTTATTTGGAAGTCCAAGATGCTCTTTAGGTGTAACATAGCAGAGCATTGCGGTGCCATACCATCCTATTTGAGCCGCACCTATAGCAGAAGTGATATGGTCATACCCCGGTGCCACATCGGTAACCAATGGTCCCAATGTATAAAACGGAGCTTCAAAACACTCTTTCAACTCTTTTGCCATATTCTCTTTTATCATATGCATCGGTACATGTCCGGGACCTTCTATCATCACTTGTACATCATGCTTCCAAGCTATCTTTGTAAGCTCTCCCAAAGTTTCAAGCTCGGCAAACTGAGCTTCATCGTTTGCATCATATATACTACCCGGTCTTAAACCGTCTCCCAAAGAAAAAGCCACATCATAAGCTTTCATAATTTCACAAATATCTTCAAAATGCTCATACAAAAAGCTCTCTTTATGATGGAACAAACACCATTTTGCCATGATGGAGCCTCCACGAGAGACGATACCTGTAAGTCTTTTGGCTGTCATTGGTACATACTTTAGCCTTACTCCTGCATGTATGGTAAAGTAGTCCACTCCCTGCTCTGCTTGTTCGATAAGTGTATCTCTAAAAATATCCCATGTTAAATTTTCAGCAACTCCATTTACCTTCTCCAAGGCTTGATATATAGGAACTGTACCGATAGGAACAGGTGAATTTCTCACTATCCACTCTCTTGTTTCATGGATATTTGCTCCGGTTGAGAGATCCATCACGGTATCTCCACCCCATCTTATCGACCATATCATTTTTTCAACTTCCTCAGCTATAGAAGAAGTGGTAGCAGAGTTTCCTATATTGGCATTTATCTTTACCATAAAATTTCTGCCTATTATCATAGGCTCACATTCAGGATGGTTTATATTTGCCGGAAGTACGGCTCTGCCGGCGGCTATCTCATCTCTGACAAACTCGGGAGTATAAAATTCAGGGATATTTGCTCCAAAGTTTTCACCCTTGTGCTGTTTTGTTAAAAGTCCGTTTTCTTTGGCATACTCTAACTTTTGATTTTCCCTGATGGCTACAAATTCCATCTCTGGAGTGATGATACCTTGCCTAGCTAAATACATTTGTGTTACATTTTTACCCTTTTTGGCACGCTTTGGCTTTTTGATATTTGGAAACCTTACACTTTTTAAGCTCTCATCCTCATATCTTTTATGAAAATATTTTGAGCTAAAATCTTCAAGCTCCTCTATATCATCTCTTTCATCTATCCAGTTTTTGCGAACTTCTTTGATACCTTTTGTCAAATCTATCTTGGCTTCAGGGTCTGTATAAGCCCCCATGGTATCATAAACATATAGAGGTGGATTTTTTTCAATAGTTCCGTCACTCTTTCTTGTATCTTCAAGTATAATTTTTCTAAAAGGTACTTTTATATCATCTTTTGAACCCGTAACATACACCTTTTGTGAACTTGGAAAATTCTCCAAAAGTGAAGGCTCAACATCTCTTAAAGTCTGCAGTAGCTCTGATTTCATTTTTTCTCCTTCCTACGCCGGCATTATCCGGATCAGGTTCTAGGGTATATTCTCAGCCTTGCAACTTAGCAAAGCACCCCCGGTAACAGTGGCAGTAGTATAAATTTAAGGGCATTTTGCCCTAAGAAATTATACACAATCAATCAAAAATAAAGCTTAAATTTACCACTTACTCCATCTT
>CAZMKH010000250.1:0-2381 GCA_964566455.1 uncultured Campylobacteraceae bacterium
TCATGGCAATTTATAGGTTTTTCATCTTTTTTTCTTGTTTTTTTGACATAGTTACTGTCATTTTGAAGACTCCAGCTTAGTTCATTGTCGGCAAGTTGAAGGTCAAGTATCTCTTTTAGTGTATGAGCAAGTCTTTCATCTTCAATGGGTGACATAAGCTCCAACCTTCTTTCCAGATTTCTCGGCATCAAATCCGCACTTGAAATGTATATGTATGGAAATGAGTGTTTGAAATAGTAGATTCTGGCGTGCTCAAGGTATTTACCTACTATGGAGATAACATTTATATTGTCACTTACTCCTTTGATGCCGGGCTTTAAGCAACATATTCCTCTGATGATAAGATCGATTTTAACTCCTGCCATGGAAGCCTTGTAAAGAGCTTTTATGATATCCTGGTCTACCAAAGAGTTGGCCTTTAGTATGATATGTCCCTCATTTTTGTACTGGATTTCATTGTTTATCATACCCAAAAGTTTTGGTTTTATTTGAGTCGGAGACATGCTTAGGTATTTGAGTCTTTGTTTTTTTGCAAATCCGGTCAATATATGAAAGAATGTTGTACTGTCGGTGACTATTTTATCTCTTGAAGTAAAGAAGCTTATATCGCTGTATATCTTTGCAGTCGCACCGTTGTAATTGCCTGTTGCCAAATGTATATAAAACTTGAGTTTATTGTCAACTTTTCTTATGATTTGTGTTATTTTGGCATGTACTTTAAAACCGCTTATTCCATATACCACATGAGCTCCGGCTTGTTCCAGTGACTTTGCCCAGACAAGATTGTTCTCTTCATCAAATCTGGCTTTTAGTTCAACCATCACAGTCACCTGAACTCCATTGTTTGCAGCATCAATCAGTGCGGCTACTATCGGTGAATTTTTTTCAACCCTGTAAAGTGTCATTCTGATTGATAGTGTTTTAGGGTCTTTTGCGGCACTTTGAATGAGCCTGGTTACCGGCTCAAAACTTTCATATGGATGAACAAGCAGAGCTTCACCGTTTTCAATGGTGTCAAATATGGAACGATTTTCATCAAAAGGTGGCAGGATTTTTGGCTTATTGGATTCAAGTGTTAGATGAGCAAAATGCTGATTGCCTACGATTTGCCATAGAGTTCCGAGATTTAGCGGTATATCATACTCATATATATCTCTAGGGAAGATTTTAAGGTGAGAATTTAAAAATTCAAGTATATCTTCATCAGTTCCGCTTTGTATCTCAAGTCTGACAAAAGCCCCTTTTTTTCTAAGTTTCAATCCTTGCTCAAGTATCTCCATAAAGTCATCAGCCTCTTCTTCTTCTATGACTATATCAGCATTTCTGGTGACTCTAAAAGCAGATACGCTTCTTGCTATAAATCCGGGAAAAAGATTTTCTATATGTTTTTCTACAAGTGACTCAATGGGGATATAATGACTGTCATCAACCTGGATAAACCTAGGAAGCATTCTGGAAATCCTAACCATTCCAAACTTTGTTTCGGTTTGATTGTCCTTGTCTGTAAGTTTTACGGCAAGTGCAAAGCTGAGGTTGTTTAAATGTGGAAAAGGATGAGTTGAGTCAACTGCTATGGGTATTACGATAGGAAAAAGGTGTTCAAAAAAGTATTCATCCGCAATTTGTTGTAAATTTTTATCAAGCTTATCATACTCGGTGATAAAAAGCCCCTCTTTTTGTAAAGATGAAGTTATATCTTTATAGCTGGAAATGAGTTCGTTTTTTTCTTTGTTTAGGTATGCTCTTATCTCTCTAAGCTGCTGCAGAGGTGTAAGTCTGTCCGGTCCTGTATCAACTACCCTGGCGGAAAAAAGTTGCTTTAGCCCTGCTACTCTTATCATGTAAAATTCATCAAGGTTGGTTGCATAAATAGCCAAAAACTTAAGTCTCTCCAAAAGTGGCAGATTTTTTAGAGTTGACTGAGCCAAAACTCTGCTGTTAAACTTGAGCCATGACAACTCTCTGTTGATATAATATTCCGGATTATTTAAATTTACCATTTTTTACCTCAATCCTAAATTTTCAATTTTTTTCTATTATATCACATACTCTATTACAGATACATTACACTACTCTTTGTTTAGCCTTTTTATTTCATCTCTCAGTCTTGCAGCTTCTTCAAACTCTAAATTTTTGGCAGCTTCGTGCATCAGTTTTTTAAGTTCATTTACTATTTTTCTTTTTTCGCTTGTCGGTATTTTTTCAAGTTTTGGTTTTGTTTTGGTATAGTCTTCAAGTTTTAGATTTTCATCGAGTTTTCTTATGGTGCTTTTTGGTGTGATACCGTGAGCTTTGTTGTATTCTTTTTGGACAGTCCTTCTTTTTTTGGTTATATCTATGGCTCTTTGCATAGAAGGTGTTATCTTTTTTGCAAACATTAT
>CAZMKH010000251.1:0-2364 GCA_964566455.1 uncultured Campylobacteraceae bacterium
ATTGATTTGGCTGCATCTCCGGTAAGCGGAGGAACAAGTCAGCCTGACATACTAACTCTTCTGCATGCAACAAAAGGGACGGAATATGACCTTGGCGGGCTTGATTTGGAGAAAATTTTAAAATATGAAACATTTTTCAAAGAAAAGATGAAAGATTATTTTATTCCGCCCGAAGCTACTGCAGTTTCGCCCATTATTCCATTTTCTCCTATGCCGGGCGGTGCACTTACAGCCAATACCCAAATGATGAGAGACAATAATATCTTGGATAAATTCCCTGAAGTTATAAATGCCATGAGAGAAGTGGTAGAAAAAGGTGGATACGGTACAAGTGTAACTCCTGTCAGTCAATTTTATTTTCAACAGGCATTTAATAATGTGATGTTTGGTCCTTGGAAAAAGATAGCTGAAGGTTACGGAAAAATGGTGCTTGGCTATTTTGGTAAAACTCCGGTTGAGCCTGACAGCGAGATAATAAAACTAGCAAGTGAGCAGCTAAAGTTGGAGCCAACAACAAAAACTGCACTTGAGCTTGCAAATGAAGACCCTAACAAATCAAAAGAGCACTTTGTGAAAATGCTTGAAGATGAAGGTATTGAAACTTCTGAAGAAAATATTTTCATTGCTGCAGCCTGTAAGGAAAAAGGTATAGCATTTTTAAAAGGTGAAGCCAAAGTAAATGTTAGAAAAATTAGTCAAATGAAAGAAAAAGAGTGCAATACTACTAAAAAAGGTGGAGAAAAAATGAGTGGAAGTTATACAGTTGTAGTAAATGGTAAAAAGTACAATGTAGATGTAGTTGAAGGCAAAGATGCAAGTATTTCAGTCAGTGAAGCCAAACAGTCAAAAGAAGTTAAAAAAGAGACACCTATCGAGATAGATTCTGTTGAAGGTGATGAAGTCTTTTCAACGCTTCCTGGAAGTGTATTTAAAATATTGGCAAATGTCGGAGACACTGTTAAAAAAGATGATGTTGTAATGATACTTGAAGCTATGAAGATGGAGATAGAGGTTGTCGCTCCCAAAGGAGGCACCATAAAATCCATCAATGTCAGTCAAGGTGAGAATGTAGAAAACGGTCAACTTCTTTTTGTTTTGTAAGGAAAAAATAATGAAAAAAATTCTCTATGTTCTGCTCATAGCAACTCTGTTTTTAGGAACAGTCAATCTATTTGCTGGTGAAAGCTCTACAAACTTGGAGCAAAATGCAAAAAAAGAACACTATTCCAAAGAGTACAAATCCGTCTCAATAACACAGCTCTTTAAAAATTTTTATAAAACCACAGGAATTTATGCATTTTTAAACCCTAAAGATGGTGCTACAAATGCTTTAGGAGAGCCCTTAAGCAAGTTTGCTCAAAGCTGGGGCAGGGTGATAATGATAGGTATAACATTTTTGCTTTTTTATCTTGCGATTGCCAAGGGATTTGAACCCTTATTATTGCTTCCTATAGCCTTTGGAGGATTGCTGGCAAATATTCCGCTGGCAAACATCATTGGTCACGAAGGTTTTATTGGTACACTGTTTGATGCAGGTATAAAAAATGAACTGTTTCCGCTTATAATTTTTATGGGAGTAGGTGCATTGACTGATTTCGGACCGCTCTTAGCCAATCCAAAAACCGCACTTTTAGGAGCCGCGGCACAGTTTGGTATATTTGGTTCACTTTTGGGAGCATTGCTCTTGAGTCAATATACTCCATTTTTTGATTTTTCACTAAAAGATGCTTCAGCCATATCTATCATTGGCGGAGCTGACGGTCCTACCTCGATATTTGTAGCTTCAAAACTTTCACCTGATTTGATGGGAGCAATTGCTGTTGCGGCATACTCATATATGGCACTTGTGCCTATCATTCAGCCTCCTATAATGAGGCTTTTTACTACAAAAGAAGAGAGAAAGATAAAAATGAAGCAGTTAAGAGAAGTAAGTAAGCTTGAAAAACTACTTTTTCCGTTAACTGTTTTAATCCTTTCTATTTTAATACTTCCTGAGTCAACTCCACTTATAGGAGCTTTAACTTTTGGCAACTTTGCAAAAGTTTCAGGTGTTGTTGATAGACTTTCAAATACAATGCAAAATGCTTTGATAAATATAGTTACCATATTTTTGGGTCTAGGTGTAGGTTCAAAACTTGCAGCTGAGAAATTTTTAGTTGCTGATACTTTGGGGATTTTGGCAATAGGATTAGCAGCATTTGCGATAGGTACGGCTGCTGGTGTACTTATGGCAAAGATTATGAACAAATTTTCAAAAGACCCGATCAATCCTTTGATAGGGTCAGCAGGAGTCAGTGCGGTTCCAATGGCTGCAAGAGTTTCAAACAAAGTAGGAATGGATGAAGATAAAACAAATATGCTTTT
>CAZMKH010000252.1:0-2363 GCA_964566455.1 uncultured Campylobacteraceae bacterium
TTTCCGACAAAAAAAACAAAATACTTCGATTGTCAGAAATGCTTTGGTCTATTATAAAATACCGACATAAAACAAAATTTATACTCATAGATACCTACAGCACTTCAAATTTTTACTATGCATTGCTGTGCACAGGTATGGCTCGCTGCGTTGGCGTACCCTATATCCCTGTTTTACATGGAGGGAAGCTTGAAAACCGTTTATATCTGAATACAAAGATGAGTGACTTCATATTTAAACATTCCTATGCTAATGTTGCACCTTCCAGCTATTTGTTTGAAATTTTTAAAAAATACGATTATAGCGTCGAATATATCCCTAATAACATTGAGATTGAGAACTACACATTTACTAAACGAAAGAATTTTCGGCCAAGACTTCTTTATGTGAGAGCTTTCAGCTCCATATACAATCCTCGAATGGCACTTGATGTGCTATCACTTTTATTACAAAAATATGACGATGCTTCTTTATGTATGGTTGGCCCCGACAGAGACGGTACACTTGAAAGAGTCAAACAGCAAGCCGAAGAAATGGGGCTGGATGACAAAGTCATATTTACGGGAAAATTAAGTAAAGAGTCTTGGTGGAAGTTATCTGAATCGTATGACATTTTCATTAACACAACCAACGTTGACAATACGCCGGTGAGTGTTATGGAGGCTATGGCTCTTGGGTTACCTGTGGTCAGTACCAATGTTGGCGGAATCCCCTATCTGGTAGAAGACGCTAAAGAGGCTCTGCTTGTCGATGCTGAAGATGCGGAAGCGATGGCAGAGAAAATATTGCAGCTTATTGAACATCCATCAAACGCTGTTGAATTGGCTAAAAATGCGCGAAAAAAAGTTGAAAGTTTTGATTGGGAAAATGTGAAACCCAGATGGATTGAATTACTCCATGGAGACAATAAGTAAATGCTCTATAATCTATTTCTCGAAAAAATAATTCTGCCATTAGGCGATATACTTGTCGGTTCTTCCTTTATGAAAGAATTGAAAAATTTACGATATCAGGATACGTTGACGGAAGAGCAATTAGAACAACTTCAAAAAGAAAAACTTTCCAAACTGTTGTTGTATGCAGTCAACAACTCTACTCATTATGCAAAGTTCAAGGATATGTATGAAGAAGATCCTGTAAAGTTTCTTAAGAAATTCCCTATCTTGGACAAAACAACATTGAGAAACAATACAGACAATTTATTGACAAAAAATAAATCTGATCTGGTGGTGCAGCGAAGCAGCGGTTCTTCAGGTGTGCAAACAACCGTTTATTTTGATAAAAAAGAGCAATCTATACAAAGAGCCTACCAAATTCGATGGTGGGAGTGGGCTGGATATCAAATAGGTGATCCCATTTTGCAAACCGGCATCACACCCAAAAGAGGCACACTTAAAAAAATCAAAGATCTTTTATTTCAAACCTACTATCTGCCTGCATTTACGCATTCGGAAAAAAATGCTTTAGCTGCTTTTAAATGGGTTTCCTGCAAAACAAATGTTGTTTTGGCCGGTTATGCATCATCACTGTATGTGTTAGCGGAAATAGCAAAAAAAAATAAGCAAAAACTTCACTTCAAAACAGCAATTTCATGGGGCGATAAATTATTTGATCATTACAGAAAGAGCATAGAGAAGACATTTGAAACACAGGTATATGAAACCTATGCATCATCTGAAGGATTTATGATTGCTGCACAGAAAGATTTGCCGTATATGTATATTATGAGTACGGATGTATATGTGGAAATTGTAGATGATAATGGTGAGGAGGTGCCGGACGGGCAACTTGGTCATGTCATTGTAACCAAGCTCAATAACTTTTCCATGCCATTAATACGATACAGAATAGGAGACTTAGCCATTAAACTGCATAGGAAAGACTACCCAAAGCAGAGGAAATATGCTTACCCATTGCTGCAAAAAGTAATAGGAAGAGATACTGATCTTATCAAAACGCGTTCAGGAAAGTATATGGTAGTACATTCCTTTACAGGAATCATCGAACACTATCCGGAAATAAAGCAATATACAGTATTGCAAAAAGAACTTGACGGTATAGTCATTCAGTATATTGCAGACAAAAATTTTGAAACAAAAATTTTGGATGCTATAGAACATGAGATTCGGAAAAGTTTGCAGGAAGATGATTTTTACATTTATTTTGAAAAAGTGGAAAGTATTGCTCCCACGGTTTCCGGAAAACCTCAGATCATTCAATCCCTTTTGAGAAAAAGCAATTTCAATGGGGGGAAAAAATGAAAATTCTTTTTATCACCGACAACTTTCCACCTGAAACCAACGCACCCGCAACCCGTACCTATGAACACTGTAAAGAGTGGGTAAAAAAAGGGGCGGAAGTCA
>CAZMKH010000253.1:0-2358 GCA_964566455.1 uncultured Campylobacteraceae bacterium
TCTGGGGCAATTCACTTCCTGAATGGAAAGAGGAAGTTCCACATATTGCGGGGGAAGAAATACCCAAAGAAGTAAAAACAACAAACGGGCAACCTGACCTGATTATAGAAGAAAATTGTAATGAGGGCCAATATTTTTCCATAAAAAATATCGGTAGCACCTCTACAACAAATGGAAGTATAGAATATAGACTATCTCCAAATATGTCATCTTCTACAGATGGGGTATATCATGGAAATTTGGCTCCAGGGGAATCTAGTGGTGAACTTGATTGTAGTAGTCTACAAGGCTATGGAGGAACTATTGAGGTTGACCCCAATAATCAAATAGATGAGTCAGACGAAAATAACAATGTTGCCAATGTAAGTCCACTAATATAATTTTACAACAATAGTTTAAGGAATATAAAATGAAAAAATTAGTCATCTTTGTTTTGATTTTCTCTCTTTCACTTTTTGCTCAGGACAAGAAAAAAGAGAGTTGGGTTTTCAGTGGGCGGCTTAACGGTTACTTTCAAGCTATCGATGTTGACGGACCAAACGGACAGGGTGCTGACAAAGAGGGATATACCCATAACCAGGACTTGACCTTGAGATTTTTGGGTCCTGTAAAAAACGGAAGTGCCGGAGTCGAGATGCGAGGAAGACTCACCAATGACAACTCCATAGCAAAAGACGGCGCAACTCTTCTTTACTTCCACTCATTTTTCAAAAACAAAAAATGGTATCTTGAAGCAGGTGATGTCTCTGCTTCACTAAACCCTTATGTATTCGGAGGGAGTGTAAAGGGATTTAAAGCCACATACAAATCACCCAAAAAAGATAATACCTGGAACTATATGTTTATAGGAGGTATAAAAAAAGCTACCTGGAAAGAGATGGTTGAAAATGTGGATAATGAGCAACCTGATGCCTACAGTGGAGCATTTGAAGCAAAATATATCCACAAAAGAGCCCAGGAAGTCTCTTTTAGCGTTGCGGCATACAAAGATGACCTCGCTACCGGAGATGCAAACTCTACAACATTGGGTAAAAAAGGTGTTAGTTTTGGGGTAAATACAAAATGGAGATTTAACAGATATATTACTTTAAAAGGCAGATTTGGTTTAACTGATGCAACAGATGATATAAAAAACAACAAGCCAACATCATCACACACTGCATTGCAGATAAAACTTCTTACAAAACCCTCTCTTAGAAAACTAAGAAGCAACTTCACATACACCAGAATAAGTCCAAAATATATCTCTCTTGCCGGAAGTGCCAACAAAGATATGGAGCAGTTTGAAAACTCAAATACCTGGAGAATCACACGCAGGCTAACTTCCAGATTTGGAGTAAGATTTAAAAGAGACAACTTAGATAATGACTTAAACGGAACCCAAAGAACTTCATATGAACATATCTCATTTAATTACAGACCCAAAGCCTTAAAAAGATCAGACATCAATGTAAGATTTTCAAACATGGATATAAAGGGAAGAGGAACCGACAGCAACACCAAAACTGCAGGACTTACCTTCAATCTAAGAAAGAAAAACGGCTGGAGATATGCTCTTGGACTTGATTACAGTGATGTAAATGACAACAATGCAAGCTCAAGCATCACCAAATCAGCCAGAGTCACCATAGGATATAAAAAAAGGCTTTCAAAATTTAAAAATTACCGCATAGTTGCTACTATCAACCAGCAGCGACTCTCCCAAAGCGGAAATACGGACACAAACTACGGACTTAAACTTGATCTTGGCTATACATACAGTTCAAGACTCTCTTTTGATCTAAATTATCTTTCAAGATTTGCCTTTAAAGAGGCAAGTGAAGACAGTGAATACTCTTCATATCAGGCAAGAGCAAATTACAAACTTGACAACAAGGGTAAAAAATCGGTCAGGTTTTTATTGGAAAAGAAACATAACGATATAGAAAACACACCAAACAGCAGTTACAATGAGTACAAGGCAAAGATATCTTATGTTTATAACTTTTAAAAGGAGAGAGACTCTCTCCTTTTAAAAAACCAAGTCCTGAGTATATGGATTTTGGGCTTATGCATTCACAAAGGAGTCACCGTGAGAATTTTATTTTTAATCCTGTTTTACACTATATATACATTTGCTTCAGTAGGGACTGTTGTTGATGTAGTCGGCAAAGCTACATTAAGCAGAGGCTCAAAAACACTAACCATATCTAAAAAATTATCTATAAATGAACATGATATTATAAAAACGGGAGCCAATGCAAAGGTAAAGATATTTTTTAAGGACCATACTGCCGTTTCACTTGGACAAAATACAACTTTCGATATAGCAAGATACTATTTTAACGGCAAAAAAAATTCACAGATAAAATTTAAAGT
>CAZMKH010000254.1:0-2354 GCA_964566455.1 uncultured Campylobacteraceae bacterium
TAGTGAAAATTATTCATTTTCCAAAGAAAAAGAGTCACTTTTTTATAATGATACACTTCAGGAATTGACAAAAAAACAGTATAAAATCATTCAGGTTTTAAGTTTAAACATTGATAGTATCGTTACTTTTGATAAATTACGCAGTTATGTGTGGAATGATGAACCTGTCGATAATGCAACCATTAGAGCAGAAATAAGCAGGCTTAGAAAGACACTTAAAGAGGACTTTATAAAAAGTATAAAAGGTATAGGTTACAAAGTTGAAAGATATGTTAAGGGCATCTCTAAAAACCCTATATGCTAATAGAAGCAAGAAAAAGGGTAAGATTTTGCAAGAGAAATTTGAAGGACTACTAGTAGGTAATTCGAAAATTTATCTGCCCTGAAAGGTTAGAGTCATAGACTCCAACCTTTGATATTATTCAGGTATAGGGTAGTTTTCAACTACAAAGTCTATATCTTTATCGCCTCTTCCACTTAAGTTGACCAATATGGACTCTTTTGGGCGCTCCTGTGCTAATTTCATAGCAAATGCAACTGCATGAGAGCTCTCCAGTGCCGGTATGATACCTTCAAATCTTGAAAGTTTATAAAAAGCATCTATACTCTCTTCATCTGTAGCTGTTGCCACTATAGTTCTTCCTATGGTTTTTAGATGAGCTTGTTCAGGTCCTACTGATGGATAGTCAAGTCCGCTTGCAACTGAATAAACTGGAGCCGGCTCGCCATTTTCATCTTTTAGCATAATGGAGTTAAATCCATGCATAATTCCCTCGCTTCCATAAGTCAAACTTGCTGCATGTTCGCCAAGTCTTGTACTTTTTCCAAGAGGCTCAACCCCGTAAAGTTTAACAGGATCATCTATAAAACCACTGAATATTCCCATAGCATTACTTCCGCCTCCCACGCAGGCAACTACACTATCAGGCAACTGACTTGTCATCTCATAAAACTGCTCTTTTGCTTCAAGCCCTACTATTCTTTGAAAATCTCTTACCATCTTTGGAAACGGATGAGGTCCTACAACCGAACCTATAGCATAAAAAGCAGTGTCAGCCTGTGCAACATAAGCTTCAAAACAACTGTCAACGGCCTCTTTTAAAGTTTTAAGCCCATGTGTTACAGGAACTACTTTTGCTCCTAAGATTTTCATTCTGATGACATTAGGCTTTTCTTTTTCAATGTCTACTTCACCCATATGTATCTCACACTCCAACCCAAAATAAGCCGCTGCAGTTGCAAGAGCCACTCCATGTTGACCTGCTCCTGTTTCAGCCATGATTTTCTTTTTGCCAAGATATTTGGCTACTAGTGCTTCAGCCATGCAATGGTTTAGTTTATGAGCACCTGTATGGTTTAAATCCTCTCTTTTTAGATAGATTCTGCCACCTCCTACATAATCACTTAGTCTTTTAGCATAAGAGATGGGAGTAGGGCGACCTTGATAGTGTTTTCTTATGCTTCTAAGTTCTTCTAAAAAGTTATAACTTTTAGAGAGTTTGTCATAAGCTTCATTTATTTCAGCAAAAGGCTTTTCCAAAGGAGGCGGTATAAAAGCTCCTCCAAATTTTCCAAAGTACCCTTTTTCATCAGGTGTCGATTCAAGATATGATTTTTCCATAGTTTATCCTTTAAATATATTGATAATCATCCCTATAGCAAAGAAAAGTATAATTCCACTTGCTATAACGGAGATATTTTTTATCATATTTTGTGAAAGCAAATGTTTTGTTTTGTGGACCATATAAGGCATGATAGTGATCCATAAAAATATACCGCTAAAAAGTCCCAAAAGTGTAAAACCGAAAGAGAGATTTTTAGTAGAGATATATGCGGATACACTTATCCAAAAGCCTATGGTGTAAGGGTTTAAAAGAGTTAGGGTGTATCCTTTGAAATAGTTTGCAGCTATTTTTGTATGAGCATCTTTTATTTTGTTTGGGTCAAGCTCTATCTTTTCATTTCTGTTTTTAAAGATGAGGTATGCTATATAAGCCAGAAAAATTGAGCCGAAAACTCCCAGTATCATTTGGAAGGTATGGTTTTTTACAAATGCAAAAAGCCCAAGAAGTATTAGAGCCAAGTATGTTATATCCGCACTCATCGCTCCAAAGCCTATACTGACCGCATTTTTATAATTCTTCAACGCGTTTGTCATGATAAGTATATTGATGGGTCCTACAGGTACCGCAGCACCAAGCCCTAAGATAAAACCTTCGATAAATGCTGTCAGCACTTTATACTCCTTTTGTCTGTAATGACTGAATATGTCGCAGTTGCGTAAGCAACTATCTTGTCCTTGTCAAAAAGCTCTATCACAACAAAAACAGTTTTTTTGGTCCTGTTTATCACTC
>CAZMKH010000255.1:0-2353 GCA_964566455.1 uncultured Campylobacteraceae bacterium
TACTTGATATTTTGTTAAGGGATACTAAATGAGGCAAACTGTTTTGATAGTTTTATTTTTATTGACCGGCGTGGTACTTTTTGAAATCATTTTGGAAAAGCTGTTTGGATGATAAATAAAAAAGAAAAAATAGGATATTTTTATGCCATCGGAGCTTTTACTTTTTGGGGACTGGTTCCGATATATTTTAAAATGGTATCGAATATACCTGCTCTTGAAGTTTTGGCAAACAGAGTTATATGGTCGGTTGTTTTTTTAGCATTTTTACTTATCATTACAAAACAGCACAGATATCTAAAAAATATATTTAAAAACCTCAAAGAGCTTAAAATGCTCTTGCTCTCTTCGGCTTTGGTTACTACAAACTGGCTTATCTTTATCATAGCCATCAATACAAACCAACTCGTAGAAGCCAGTTTTGGATATTTTATAAATCCGTTGGTCAGCATACTTTTGGCTTATATATTTTTAAAAGAGAGGTTAAATAAACTTCAAAGCTTTGCAGTTTTTTTGGCAGTTTTAGCTGTTGTTTACCAGATATTTACACTCAAATCTTTTCCGTTTATTGCTTTGGCTCTTGCTTTTTCATTTGCTTTTTACGGACTTGTCAGAAAAAAAGTAAATCTTGTAGCAATGCCCGGACTTTTTATAGAAACTCTTTTAGTCTCACCGATAGCTCTTGGCTATATGATATATCTTGATAAAACCGGCTTCTCACATTTGCATACAAACCTGGACAAACAAACTCTCCTGCTTATACTTGCAGGGTTTGTTACTGTTGTTCCTTTGGCCTGGTTCAATGCCGCAGCTACCAAGATACCCTACTCTACTTTGGGCTTTATCCAATACATTGGACCGACTATATCTTTTTTACTGGCAATTTTTATATATCATGAACCTTTTGATATTCATAAATTTATCTCTTTTGCTATGATATGGACAGCACTTTTGATATTTAGTGCCAATTCATTTTTAAAACAAAAAGATAAAAGTTAACATTTCAGAATATTTATGTTATAATTGTTTATTGCTACAAAAAGAAGGGTTTTTTGATGGACAACAACTATGTAATGGATGATGTTTATATAGGCAGGCAACCTATTCTTGATATTGACAGCAATATAGTAGCATATGAAATTTTATACAGACAAAACAAAATATTTAACTATTGCGATAGTGATTTGGACGGCTTTGAGATAACAGCCAAGGTACTATCCATAGCTTTGAACAATATCGGCGTAAACAAACTCATTGATAATAAAAGAGGTCTTATAAATGTTGATGAATCTCTTTTAAACCACAGCATTATAAACAATATACCAAAAGAAAAATTTTATCTGGAACTACTTGAATCAACCAAGATAACCGATACTTTGATAACCAAAATAGATGAACTGATTAATGAAGGATATATTTTTATACTTGATGATTTTACCTTCAGTAAAGAAAACTTTGAAAAATACAAAATCCTTTTTCCGAGAATAAAATACATTAAGGCTGATTTGCAAACAAATTCTATGACAAATATGGAACTTATAGTTAAAAATTTAAGCAAATTTGACATAAGGTTTTTGGCTGAAAAAGTTGAAACAAAAGAGGAATTTGAAAAACTTAAAAGTATAGGATATGAACTTTTTCAAGGATACTACTTCTCCAAGCCTGATATCATAGCCACAAAAAAACTAGACCCTTCAAAGATAGAGATTATCAATATCCTTGGAATGATTTACAACGGCAGTGATCTTGCTATGATTATAAAAAGATTTGAAAAACATCCTATCATAAGCATCAATTTGCTAAAATTTTTAAACAGTGCCTATTTTAGCTTCAAAAACGGTATCCATTCTATAAGACAGGCTATAACACTTCTTGGCATAAATAAACTGAAAAATTGGCTTATACTTTTGCTTTATATCAATGACGGTAACAATCCGTATGAAAATCCTCTTTTTGTAATGATAAAAAACAGGTCTGATTTTATGCTTGAAATTTTAAAGTATACAAAATTTGACAATGAACAAACCAGAGAAGAGATTTATCTCACCGGTTTGCTTTCCAAGATAGACCTAATACTCAACACTACACTTGAAAATGCTCTAAATGAGTTGCATATAGATAAAAATATACAAAAAGCCATCATAGACAAAGTTGGCTTAGCGGGTGATATTCTATCTTTGGCTGAAGCCAATGAAAACAACGATATAGAAAATATAGACAAGTTGCTTGAAAAATTATCACTCTCTTTAAAAGACTTAACAAACGCCAATCTAAAAAGTTATCTGTTGGAAATTAAAAAATAATAGAAGTGGTAGCAGGGGGGGAACTCGAATCCCCGACCTCCGGCTTATGAGAC
>CAZMKH010000256.1:0-2351 GCA_964566455.1 uncultured Campylobacteraceae bacterium
TCCGGGACAGGAATGCTTTGTAAATTTGGACATGCTTGTCGTGACGATTTAGAGTACATAGCTGTAGATCCGGCAGAGGGTATGATGAAATATGCCAAAGCGTATGTGGAAACCCATATCGCCACAGCAGAGGCACTGCCTTTTGATGACAATAGTTTTGATATGGCAATGATGGGTGAGTCTTTACACCATTTTAGAGATGTAGATGAAGCATTGAAAGAGACTGTGCGGGTACTTAAAAATGGAGGACGATTGTTTATCTATGATTTTGACGTAGAGAGTTTTATGGGTAAAAGTATTTGTAAAGGGGAGATGTTACTCGGCGAACCCGGTAACTTTTTTACGCCAAAAGATTTAGAAAAAAAACTGATATCTTTTGGCTTAATTGCTACTATAACGAAACATGGATGGCGCTATACCATAAATGCTACGTTAGCAAAATAACTTAGTAACGGTAACGTTGTGCATCTTTTCTGTCTTCATTCTCACCAATAGCTGCACCAGCTATGGCTCCAACTCCAGCACCAATCACAGTAGAACCTGTGTCTCCACCTATGGCTTGACCAAGTAATGCACCTGTTCCAGCACCAATGAGTGCACCGTTTTCAGCTTTTGTTGCACATCCAGTGAATGTCATAAGTCCTGCACTTGCAAAGATGAGCATATATAAATTTATTTTTTTCATTTTGAACCTCCAATGTCGGTATATTTTATTATAACATAAATTTAAATGAACAAAAATATAAATTTTTTTGTTTTAACTGAAAGACTTAAAATGAAACGGTATATAATTAAACATAACAATAGCCATCATTGATATTTCATATAGGGAGGAAATATTAAGTAAATGTAAAAATAACAAGGATTTACATGCTTTTTGAAATATTAAACAGACTTAAAAATGAAAATTTTTATTGGAATATAGGTTTTTATGCACTCCTTATCGCTGGATTAACACATCTATTTTTCTTTTTTCTCTTCATCTTTCTTGATATCCTCCCATTGGTACTTGTAAATGTAGTAAGTATCATAATCTATTGGTATTGTATTTTTGGTTTAGGGTTAAAAGCTATAGAGACAAAAAATGACAGTGCAATTGGTTGGTTGGTTTTCTTGGAATTAATAGTGCACAGTGTCATTGCTACATATTATCTGGGGATTGAAAGTGGCTTTCAGTATTATATGTATACCATTATTTTTATACCATTTTTTGTATGGACCTATACAAATTTTATCCGTTTAGTTCGGATTATCATTGTTATTACTATTGCCATGACATTAGAGTATTGGGGATATACCCATCCTCCGGTTCTTATGCTTTCTTATGAATCTATTACTTTTTTACATTATATGAATCTGTTTTTACTATTGATAATCATGGCATTTATCTCTTATTTTTATTCTATCTATCAAAATATGTACCAAAATTTACTTTTTAAGCAGAGTAATGTGGATCCACTTACAAATCTTTACAATCGTCGTTATGTGCATGAACTTGTAGAAAATGACTCTGTGTCATTTCAAAAGAAGGGTATTCATTTTGGAGTATTGCTCATAGATATAGACTATTTCAAAAAAATAAATGATCTACATGGACACAAATGTGGAGATAGAGTACTGGTAGAACTTTCAAAAATATTAGAGCAAAATGTAAGAGATTCAACCATTGTATCACGTTGGGGTGGCGAAGAGTTTCTTATTGTTATAGAGGATGCACATGCCGATGCACTTATGCAGTTTGCAGAACGTTTGTGCCGTGTGGTTGAGGAGACTATAATGATTGAAGAAAAACAGATACAGATTACTGTTACCATTGGTGGTGCAGTAGCGCATCAAAATGAATCGATAGAAGATGTTCTCATGCGTGCGGATAAGGCCTTATATTATGGAAAAGAGAATGGTAGGAATCAAGTCACTATAGATGGTTGAAAAACCAGAGAATATTTGTCTTGATTGACAAGGAAAGTTAAAAGGCATATAATAGATATATGGGACTTGGTAGTAATACACAGGGTATTTAAAAAGTCTAAAAATATATATTATAAAGGACACTTATGGCAAAAAAATTAACAGAAAAAGAAGAGAAGAAAAAAGCAAAAAAAGCATTGGCAAAAGCTGCGAAAAAGGCAGATAAGAAGAAAGAAGAAAAAAAGAAAGCAAAGAAGAAAAAGAAAAAACAAGAGAAAAAGCCTGTCTCTAAGAAAAATAAAAAAGTAAAAGCAAAAAAGAAAAAAGAGGGTAAAAAGAAAAAGTCTAAAAAGTCTTCCAAAAAGAAGTCTAAAAAATAGTTGCTATGTATAATGCTTTGTTAAAAAGGCATTGAGTTGATTGGCAAAGGCATGGGCATCTTT
>CAZMKH010000257.1:0-2349 GCA_964566455.1 uncultured Campylobacteraceae bacterium
TTGACAAGTCTTATCATCAGCTTTTGCTCCTCTTGAGCGGCGTGACCGCTGACATGGATCTCACTAAAATCTTTGTATGCCACATCGGCTCCGGATTTGTAAAGATAGTTTAACACCTTTGAAACACTTGCCTCATTGCCCGGAATTGCTTTTGCTGATATGATTATCTGATCAGTCGGTTTTATCTTTATATGCCTGTGCTCATTTGTAGCCATTCTAAAAAGTGCACTCATTGACTCACCCTGACTTCCTGTAGTTACTATGAGAACATCTTTGTCATTGTATCTGTTTACTTCGTGAGCATCTATGAAAATTTTGTTATCAAGGTTAATATATCCTAATTCCATTGCGGTATTTAGGTTTTTCTCCATGCTTCTTCCGATAACTGCAACTTTTCTTCCGTATTTTATACCGTGTGATATGGCTTGATAAACCCTGTGTATATTGGAAGAGAAAGTTGACATAATGACTCTTCCTTTTGCATTTGAAAAAATAGTATCAAATGTAGGTCCTACAGAACTCTCACTTCTTGTAAAGCCAGGATTGTAAGAGTTTGTACTGTCACTTAAAAGTGCCAAAACTCCTTTGTCTCCATAGTGGGCAAATCTATGCAAATCTGCCGGAAGCCCGTCTATGGGAGTATGGTCTATCTTAAAGTCTCCTGTGTGTATGATAGTTCCGGCTTCAGTAGTGATAGCCAAAGATGAAGCATCTATGATGGAGTGAGTTATATGAATCCACTCTATGTCAAAGTCGCCTATTTGATAAATTTTTCTTTTTTCTACAGGTCTGAAAAACTTTTTAGATATTTTATGCTCATCAAACTTGTTGGCTATCATGCCAAGCGGTAAAGGAGTGGCATATATAGGAAACTGCAAATCCTGATTTTTAAACAAATACGGCAATGCTCCTATATGATCCTCATGAGCGTGGGTTATGATGATACCTTTTATCTTGTTTTTTATACTTCTAAGATATGAAAAGTCAGGCACCAGTATGTCAACTCCATGCATTTCATCATCAGGAAAGCTCATGCCTACATCTATGATGATGGCAGAGGTATTGGTTTCCATTACCATCATATTGCCGCCTATCTCTCCCAAGCCTCCAAGCGGGGTTATCTTTATCCTGGCATTTGAGGTAGGGTTTTTAAAATTCATCGGATAAACTCTTTTGGCTTGAGCTTTTTTATTTGCCTCTATACTTTTTTCAAGTTCTTTGTACCAGTTTTCATTTTTTTGGGCAGTTGGTCTTTGCTTGCCTATGGTATTGGCTTTGTTTTTGTTTCTCTGCCTGTTTTGGTTTTTGTTGTTTGAGCCGTTTTGCTGCTTTTTAGCAGGCTGGCTTGTCCTTTTTGTCTCTTTCTTCTCTTGCATCTATATCCTTTGTAGCATTGGTTAATGCTTTAAAAATTTCAAGATATTTGATCGAAGATAGTTGATGAGGTCTGATTTTACTCTCTATGTTTAATTTGGAAAAAAGAGATAAAACTTTCTCTTTTCCATAGACAGAGAGGTTTTTTATAAGAGTTTTTCTTGGGAAGCTGAAACTGCTTCTTAAAAATTGTTCGAACTGTTTTAACTCTTTTTCATCGTTAAACAGTTCTTTTGCGTTAAATTCTCTTCTTTTTTCTATTTTTAAAACAGAAGAGGATACTTTTGGCGGCGGAACAAAACTCTTTGGTGATACATCGCATACAATGGATGCATCACCGACCAAATCTGTCATGACAGCCAGATAAGAAAACTCTTTGTCCCCCTCTTTGGCGCAAAATTTATATGCCACTTCACTTTGAAGCATGGCTATAATATTTTTGCAATTGTCATCTTTTAGCAAATCAAGTACTATTTTGGTTGCAATATAATAGGGCAGATTTGCGACCAGATTATACTTTTGGTTTATCAGGTTTCTGTCTTTCCAGTATTGCAACACATCTGTGCATTTTAGAGAGAGTCTTTTATCCTCTATAAAAGAAGAAAACTCTTTTTTCAAAATTTCACACAGCTCATCATCTATCTCAAAAGCTACAACACTCTTGTGCTGTAAAAGCTTTTTTGTCAAATCACCTAATCCAGGCCCAATCTCCACGACTTTCAAGTCATCATTGGGCATCGATTGGATGATTTTATCTAAAATATTTTCATCTTTTAAAAAATTTTGACCAAATTTTTTTTTAGCTTTTATCAAACTTATCGCCTTTAAAAGAGTACATTATATCATAAAAATATTGAAAAGTCGATACTGCAAATATATTTGTTTCTTATTTGTACAATCATATAGTATAATTACATAAACCCAAATTTTGCAATAGAGTTTGTTGTAGTAGTGCTTATGCTTGAAGATTAGAGG
>CAZMKH010000258.1:0-2346 GCA_964566455.1 uncultured Campylobacteraceae bacterium
CCGTATAGATTTGGTACAAGTGCATGAAATATATCTTTTTTATCATTATACTTTTCAAGCAAGTATGAAACAATCTCTTTTGCATCTTTCATTTGAGGTATGGCTTTTGGGCTGACAAAGGAAGTTATTTCTATCTTTTTAAAGTTAGCCTCTATCAGTTTTTCTATGATTTGGAGTTTTAAAGGTGTAGGAATAAACTCTTTTATGCTTTGAAAACCGTCCCTTGGTCCAACTTCAATGATGGTAACTTCTTTAGGTAGATTCATATCGCAATCCTATTATTTTTTAAATATGCTACAAAAACAAATATTAAAAAATAGAACAATTTGGAAATATGTTGAAAAATTGTTCTATTTTGTTACTCTATGAAACAAGAGGGGATAATAAGAATAAACCAAAAAGTATCCTATATACTCCAAAGCTGACAAAAGTAAATCTCTCTAAAAAAGAGATAAAAAGCTTGATAGTAATGTAAGCAACTATAAAAGATGTAATAAAGCCGACTGTCAATACAAGTAAATTTTGATCTGAAAATTCATGATAGTGTTTTAAAAAGTCATAGCCACTCACTGTCAGCATGACCGGAAATGCCAGTAAAAAGCTAAACTCCGCACTGCATTTTCTATCAAGCCCACTCAAAAGCCCTCCTATTATAGTAGATCCGGCTCTACTGGTGCCGGGAACAAGAGCAAAGATTTGAGCCAAACCGATATACAGAGCCTGTTTATATGTAACTTGCTCAACATCTCTTGCGGTATGCTCTTTTTCTTTGTAAAATTTTTCAACAATTAAAAATACAATACCGCCGATAATAAACATTGTTGCAACAATTTGTACTGAAAAAAGCTCTTTTATCTGATGTCTAAAGATAAAGCCCACAATAGCAAGCGGTAGGTAAGCAATGATAAGTTTTTTCCAAAGTTCTATCTTTTTTGGACTAAATTTCTCTTTATATAAAAAAACTACCGCAAGTATAGCTGCAAGCTGAATGATAACTTCAAAAGCCTTTGTGTTGGTTGTTTGAGAAAGTCCCAAAAATTTTGCCGCCACTATCATATGTCCGGTAGAGGAGATAGGTAGGAACTCTGTAAAGCCTTCTATAATGCCCAGTATTATTGATTGAAATATATCCATGAGTTGTATGTTCCTAAAAATGGTATCTTTTTTGCTTTGGGATTATAACGTAAATTGGTTAAAGGATAATAATGAAAAAGATAGCCATATTGATGTTTTTGATTTTAATTGTGCAAGCCCAAACTCTTCATTTGGATAACTTTACAACAGATATCTTTTCTTCCGTTTCAAAAGAATTAAAAAGAGTGGATATGAATCTTGTCATAGAGGGCAGGTATGTAGAGGATGAGAATTTTAAAGTCATAGATGCTTTAAATGTAGTCATAGGCAGTTTTTATATAGAAAATCTTGCAACTTCCCAGGGAAAAGAAAATCTAAAAAAACTTCTGATAAAATATAGTGCCAAAAAATATGGTGTAGATATAGATGAGGTATATATTTTAAATTTTAGCGTTGAGAAAAATAACCCATCTTTTGATATAAATGATTTGATAAAAAGAATGAAAGATGAGGGGTGTTGCAATCAACACCCTTGATAAAATCCTGAAAAAAGTAACACATCATCGCTCTTTTTATTTTCTATATCTTTATCTATAAGTTCACTGACCAAGTCGCCAATAGCAGGACCAAAAGTGATGCCAAGCCAGCCAAGACCGTTTGCATGCAAAACATTGTCATAAGTTTCATCTCTTCCAAATAGTGGTATATCATTTGGAGTAAGCGGTCTAAAACCGGTCCAGTACTCAGGCTCTTTTATCTCAAATTCTTCAACAAAAGGTTTTAAAGTGTTTAAAATACTCTCAAACCTGCTCATTTTATAACTGTAGTCATGGTTGCCAAGTTCAAGTTTGCTCGTTATCCTTACGCTGTCACTTCTGGGGATAAAACCGATAAATTGATCTTTAAAAAGGAGTGCGGTTTTTGGCTTCAGCTCTTCATCCATTTTAAATGTTATACTGTAACCTTTTGCGGGAGTCAGCATAAGTTCAGTACCTGTTTTTCTTGAAAGAGAGATATCACTGCCTGTTGAAATGATAAAATTGTCTGCTTCAAATGTCTTGTTTTTACTCAAAGCTTTTTTAGCTTTGGAGTTTTGAAATTCAAAATTTATAATCTCAGTATTTAAAACAAACTTTACTCCTTTTTCTTTAAGGTATGTTACAAAATTTCTCATAAGCATTGCAGGGTTTAGGTGAGCATTTCTTTTTAGAAAAATAGAGCCTACTACTTTTTCATTTACGCATGGTGCCATCTCTTTTGTTTTGTGATTAT
>CAZMKH010000259.1:0-2343 GCA_964566455.1 uncultured Campylobacteraceae bacterium
ATTTACAGTTGGAGAGATAATGAGATATATTTTTATATTTTTGACAGGATTGTTTTTATTTGGTCTTACGGGATGTTCTTCCAAAAAAGAGGAGATTTATAACAAGCCCGCAATATTTTGGTATCAAGGGATAATGAAGTATATAAAAACAGGTGATTTGGATAAGGCAGATGATTACTATACTTCTCTTTCATCAGAACATATCGAATCACCGCTTCTAAAAGAGAGTATGCTTATCCTTTCTCAGGCCCATTCAAAAGAGGAGGAGTATATACTAGCCAACTTTTATCTTGATGAGTTTATTAAAAGATTTGGTGACAGCGAGTCTATAAAATATGCAAAATTTTTGAAAATCAAGACCAATTTTTACGCATTTGCATATCCTAAAAGAGACCAGGTTTTGCTTAATGATACTATAAAAAAAGCAAATGATTACATAAAAGAGTATCCAAACTCCACTTATATACCTCTTGTACAAACAATGCTGACAAAACTCTCTTTGGCTCAAAAGAGTATGGATTTGCAAATTATCTCATTGTATAAAAGAATAGGAAAACCAAAAGCTGCAAAGATATATGAAAACAGACTAAAAAGTGCATGGTATAAAAATGTAAAAATGATAAAACCTGATACCGCATGGTACAGAGAAATATTTGAATAAAATAATATATAGGGGGTTAAAGTGCAACTAAGTGATTATAATAATTTTCCGACAGACCTTCCTGTCGTGATAGAAGATGAGCAGTTTTTATACCCTTTTATGATATCACCCATCTTTTTAAGTGACCAGGAAAACATAAATTCCATAAACAAAGCTTTGGAAGACAACTCTTTGATACTTGTTGCCTCTACCAAGCTTGGCAGAGAGGGCGAGAGAAGTTTTGAGAGTATTTATGACGTGGGTGTCATAGGCTCTATAATGAGAAAAGTGATGCTTCCTGACGGTAGGGTAAAGATACTCTTTCAGGGGATGGCAAAAGGCAAAATCATAAAAGAGGTCAGCAAAAATCCTTTGGTAGCCACAGTGGCTGTAATGGAGCCAACTGACATAGAAGAGATAAAAAAAGAGGCTATTCTTTCGGTATTGATGGAAAAGCTAAAGGTTCTTTCATCTATCAATCCCTACCTTCCGCCTGATTTTTTAAGAACCATAGAGGAAAACAGCGATATAGACAGAGTAGCAGACTTGATTTCAAGTACCATAAGGCTTAAAAAAGAGCAGGCTTACAAACTTTTTATGGAGCAGGATATCGAAAAAAGGCTTATGCAGCTTATCGACTATCTAGTAGAAGAGATAGAAGCGAGCAAGCTTCAAAGAGAGATAAAGAGTAAAGCTCATTCAAGAATAGACAAAGTAAACAAAGAGTACTTTTTAAAAGAGCAACTAAAACAGATACAAAAAGAGTTGGGTGCTGATACTCAAAGAGATGAAGAGATTGAAGAGTACAGGAAAAAACTTGAACTTAAAAAAGCCTATATGGGTGAAGATGCCTACAAAGAGATAAAAAAACAGATAGACAGACTATCAAGAATGCATCCTGACTCAGCTGATGCCAATGTTATTCAGGGGTATTTGGACTGGGTTTTGGAGATACCTTACGGGGTTTACTCCAAAGAAAAACTTGATATAAAAAAGGTAAGAGATCAACTCGACAAAGATCACTTTTCTCTTGAAAAGCCAAAAGACAGAATAGAGGAGTATTTTGCGGTAAAAGAACTTTTAGAACTCAGAGGAGCTAAAAATCAAGAAAACAAGGGTGCTATCATATGTTTTGTAGGACCTCCCGGTGTTGGAAAAACATCTTTGGCAAACTCTATAGCGACTGCACTAAAAAGACATTTGATAAGAATCGCTCTTGGCGGACTTGAAGATGTAAATGAACTTCGTGGACACAGACGAACATACATCGGTGCAATGCCTGGACGAATTGTGCAGGGTCTTATAGAAGCCAAACAGATGGACCCTGTGGTTGTGCTTGATGAGATAGACAAAGTTGCAAGAAGCCACAGAGGAGATCCCACAAGTGTACTTCTTGAGATACTCGACCCTGAGCAAAACAATAAATTTAGAGACTATTATACAAACTTCAATATTGACTTAAGCAAGGTTGTTTTTATAGCTACCGCAAACGATATAGGCTATATCCCAGCACCCCTTAGAGACAGAATGGAGTTTATTCATTTAAGCTCTTACACACCTCAGGAAAAGTTTCAAATAGCCAAAAAATATCTTATCCCTCAGGAGCTTAAAAAACATGGTCTAAAATCATACGAAGTAAATTTTACAAAGGCTGCATTAGAGAGAATCATTGCCAATTTTACAAGAGAAGCAGGGGTTAGAAA
>CAZMKH010000260.1:0-2337 GCA_964566455.1 uncultured Campylobacteraceae bacterium
GAGCTTTGGGGTGTGGCAAATGTGGATGCCAGAGCCTCAAAAGAGGTAAAGTATCTAAAAGAGAAGTTTAACAATCTTGAAGATGAGTTTTATGCACTTTCGGGTCAAACTTTTGCTCTTGGAGCACTGCCGAGACTCTTATGGCTAAAAAATAATCATCCTGATATTTATAAAAAAACTGCTTATATCTCCATGATAAGCGACTGGGTTCTTGCAAAACTCAGCGGAGTTATCGCAACTGACCCGAGCAATGGAGGAACAACAGGTATATTTTCTTTAAAAAAAAGAGATTGGCAAAAAGATATGGCTGAAAAAGTTGGACTAAAGAGTGATATCTTTCCTCCTGTTTTAGAGCCCGGAACTGTTATGGGGCAAGTAGTTGAAGAAATCGTCAAAGAGTGCGGACTCTCACCCAAAACAAAAGTTGTCATGGGCGGAGGTGATGTACAGCTAGGCTCTGCGGGGCTTGGAGTGGTAAAAGAGGGAGAGTGTGCAATACTTGGAGGCTCATTTTGGCAACAAATTGTCAATATAAAAAGCTCTCAAACTCCGCCAAGCGATATGAGTATAAGGGTAAATCCCCATGTTATCAGAGATTTGTCTCAAGCCGAAGGGATAACATTTTTCAGCGGACTTGTTATGAGGTGGTTTAGAGATGCATTTTGTGATTTGGAAAAAATTGAGGCTAAAGAAAAAGGTATCGATGTATATACACTTTTAGAAGAAAAGGCTTCACAAGTCCCTGTAGGCTCTTATGGGATAATGCCTATATTTTCTGATAGTATGAAGTACGGCAAATGGTACCATGCAAGTCCAAGCTTTTTAAACCTTTCACTTGACAGTTCAAAATGCAATAAAGCAAGTATGTTTAAATCTTTGGAAGAAAATGCCTGTATAGTCAGCTCTATAAATCTTGAAAATATAAAAAAATTTACAGGTATCAAGATAGAAAACATTGTTTTTGCCGGAGGTGCCAGTAAAGGTGAACTTTGGTGTCAAACTTTGGCTGATGTTACGGGATATATTGTAAAAATCCCAAAAGTTACAGAAGCTACAGCCCTTGGAACAGCTATAGCTGCCGGAGTTGGAGCAGGTGTTTATGACTCCATAGAAAGTGCGGCTAAAAAACTTGTATCTTGGGATAGAGAGTATGAGCCGAATATGAACAATAAAAAGATATATGATGAAATCAAACTCAAATGGCAAAAGGCTTATCAGACACAACTTGAACTGGTTGACAAAGGAGTTACTGATAGCATGTGGAAAGCGCCGGGGATATGATAATTGAGAATTGATAATTGAGAATGGAAAATGGACATATGAGATTGCCTGCTGAGTGGGAAAAGCAAGAGTGTGTTATGGTTAATTATCCGCATGAGGATAGTGACTGGGTTTGTTGTCTTGAGGAAATTAAGAAAAGTTATAAAGAGATTATAAAAGCAATTTCCAAATATGAAAAGTGTTTGATTATTTGTGATGATATTAAATTGGTTAAAAATGAGCTAAAAGAGATAGAAAACAGAAATATCATCTTTTCCCAAGCTAAGACAAATGACACTTGGATACGCGATTACGGGGCTATAGATGTTTTTTGTGGTGACGAGATCGTCTCTTATGATTTTATCTTTAACGGTTGGGGTGGTAAATATGAAGCTAAGCTGGATAATGAATTGAATAGCACTCTTTATAAAAATGGTATCTTTTCAAATAAGCTAATAATAGAAGATTTTGTTTTAGAGGGTGGCAGTATCGATACAAATGGAAAAGGAGTACTCCTTACTACTTCAAAATGTCTTTTAAATCCAAACAGAAATCCCTCACATTCAAAGAAAGAAATCGAGCAAAAACTAAAAGAGCTTTTTGGCTTAACCAAAATCATTTGGCTTGAAAGCGGTGCTCTTACAGGAGATGATACAGACTCTCATATAGATACATTGGCAAGATTTTTAAACAAAGATACTATAGCTTATGTAAAGTGTTATGACAAAAAAGATGAACATTTTTTAGAGTTGGAGCAAATGGAAAAAGAGTTACTACAAACCGGATTCAACCTTGTCCCCCTACCCCTGCCTCACGCGATTTATCATGATGGTGAAAGACTCCCTGCAACTTACCTAAACTTCCTTTTTGTAAACGGCGGGCTTCTTCTTCCTGTCTATAATGATAAATATGATAAGGAAGTTATCAAGATTTTGGAAAACTTTTATCCAAAACTAGATATAATTCCAATAGATTCAACCATTCTCATAAGGGAGCATGGTAGCATTCACTGCTCTACCATGCAAAGGTTTGCAGTATTAAAGGATGTAATTTGACTTTAGAAAAAAAAGCCACCAT
>CAZMKH010000261.1:0-2332 GCA_964566455.1 uncultured Campylobacteraceae bacterium
ATTTTACAAGTTTATCATCATAATTGCCTCTTGGCCAGCACAAATGTTTTTCTTCTATGCCCAGTTTTTGCTTTATTGTTTTATATGATAGGGCCAAATCCTCCTGCCATGACAGCTTCTCATAGTAAAAGTCTCTGTGTGTTGCAGTATGAGAGTGATAATCAAAGACATCTTTGCATTTTTCTACTTCGTTCCAATTCATTATGACTTTTGCAGGGTTTGTTTGCACAAGTTTTTTACAGGTATTGTGCTTTGAAGGAGTAAACACCTCTTTTTTTTCACTTGCCTTGTTTACCCATCCGGTTACTAAAAATATAGTCGCTCTTAGATTGTATTTTTTTAAAATTGGATAGGCATAGATAATGTTATCTCTCCAGCCGTCATCAAATGTAATAAAGACAGACTTTTTGGGAGCTTTAAATTCTCCTTTTTTAAACCTGTAAAACTCATCTGAAGTTAAAGTTTTATAACCGTTATCACTAAGATACTTCATCTGCTTTTCAAAATTTTCTATACTCGAAGTGATAAAACCATCTTTGGGTAAAATATGATGATACATTAAAACAGGGATACTCATGCTACCAGGCTCTCATATAGTTGTTGAGTATTTTTTACCATAGATGATACTGAAAAGTTTTTCAATACAAGTTCTCTTGCAGATTTTGCAAACTCTTCTCTTTTATTTTTGTCTTTTATTAGTATATTCAGTTTAGTTTTCAAATCATCGATATTTTGATTTTCAAACAAAAAGCCGGTCTTATTGTCTATGATGCACTCTGGAATACCCCCGACTCTGCTTCCGATACAGGGAACTCCGCATGAAGAAGCTTCCAGTATGGATGTTCCGAGTGCCTCCATGTTCGAAGGCAAAACAAATATATCAAAATCAGGCAATATTTTTTCAACATCTTCTCTGTGACCAAGCATAGTTACTCTGTCAGAAATATTTTTCTCAAGGATAATTTTTTTTATATTTTGTTCCTGTGGCCCATCACCGACTATAACAAGATGGATATTGTCATCTATCCGAGAAACAGCTTCTAAAAGGTCTTTGTGTCTTTTTGCATTTCTTAAGACTGCTACGATACCGATAATTATACTGTTTTCATCAAGGTTTAATTCTTTTTTCAGTATTCCGTTTCCAGGTTTAAATTTTTCCGTATCTACCCCTGTATATATGGTGGTCAGTTTATCTTTTTTTACACCTTTTTCTTTTAAATAGTTTTCCACCTGTTTGCTTACGGCTACCACTTTGTTACTTAGATTGTATGAAACGGTGCTGTTGATGGGAGTCTGCAAGTGTCTTGTCCTGACTACCTTTGTATTTGTAATTTTACCCACAATCGAACCAAGCCATGCATCTTTACCAGAATGGGTTGAAATGATATCGATATTGTATTTTTTAACAATTTTACATAGATGAAATATAGCTTTGATATCATAGCTTTGTTTCATTTTGAGCGGAATTACTTTTGCTTCGATATTTGATCTGTTTTCATATAGTTTGCTGTCCGGCTGAACTGCATAAAACAAATCAAACCTGTTTTTATCCATATTGTTAATGAGTCTTACAGTTCTTTTTTCCTGTCCTCCCCAGCCTTTGGAAATTTCCATTTCCAATATTTTTATCTTATTCATTTTATATATTTCCAAAATGTGTATTGTGCATATAATTTTGCTATTACAAAACCCCTCCACCCTTCTAAAAAACCTTTTTTTATGATAAAGATTTTTAAAAAAGTCCAGTATGGGTTTATGATGGCTTTTAGTCTGTTTTGTTTGGCATTTAGCGAAGAGTACCTGTTTTGTTTTTCTATGAACTCCTCAATACTGTCATAGGCAAAGTGCAGCATATGATTTTTGAGTATTCCTGTGTTACCATCAATGATTACCTTTTCATGAACTTCATCACTGCTGAATTTCCCAAAATTTTTATCAAAAAGCCTGATTGTATAGTCTGGATAAAGACCGCAATGATAAACAGGTTTCCCAAAAAAATAATTTAATCTCGCGACCTTATAAGCTTTGTATTTTGGATTTTTTAAAACAGATAGTATTTCCTGCTGCAATTTTTCAGTTATCACTTCATCGCTGTCTAGCACAAACACCCACTCATTTTTACAATTTTCTACCGCAAACTGTTTTTGCTTGCCAAATCCCATCCACTCTTTTTGAAAAACTCTACAACCCAAATTTTCACAAATTTGTACAGTACTATCCTCTGAGCCACTGTCAACAATCACTACTTCATCTGCAAACATAGCAGAAGATACACAATTCTTAATAGTTTTTTCACTGTTTTTTGTGATAATGGCTACTGAGAGTTTATTCA
>CAZMKH010000262.1:0-2315 GCA_964566455.1 uncultured Campylobacteraceae bacterium
TCCAAATGAAGAGCAATTGCATCTAGAAGTGTTATAAGTGCATAAACTCCCCATAGTCTAAGAGCCGTATCTTTTATCTTTGGAGTTAGCTTTTCTGTTTTTATTCCTGTTGACTCAGCCTTGAAAAGTGCCAAAGAGCCGCTTGGATTGATGATAGAAAAGAGCCCCACACCTAAGACTATGATACCCATACCGCCCAACCAATGTGTGAGTGAACGAAGCATAAGAATCATTTTTGGCAAAGACTCAATATCGGTATAAACTGTGGCTCCAGTTGTTGTAAAACCGCTAATCGCCTCAAAAAATCCTGCACTTAAAGATACATTGGTATATAAAACAAGAGGAAATGCCCCCATAAAACCAAGCAGTATCCATACTAAATTTACTGCCAAGATACCCTCTTTGACATTAAGTTCGACTTTGTGATGTCTAAGTGCAAAATATACAGAACTGCTAAAGACAAATGACAAAATTACAAATATCAAAAAGTTGTTTGCATTTTCTTTATAAATATACCCGACTGCAACAGGCAATATAAAAAACAGACTTAAAGCTATCTGTGTGATAGATATAAATTTTAAAATATTTTTTATAGAGAGTTTATCCATTTTTCTATCTTGTCAGCATCCTCGTTGGTACCAAAAGCCAATATGACATCCTCTGCTTCAACTTCACTTTTTTTATCAAAATCCACAATCTTTTCATTTTTTATAATAAATGAACAACTGTTAGGTATATCCAAAGGTCTCACAAGGGTATCCAAAAGCAATGAGTTTTTGTGTATTTTACGACTCATCAGCACTCCTTTGCCTCCACAGTATTTTCTTTGACTGATGATCGCACTTGAGCTTATTTTCTCCAAGATTGAATAGTAGGCATTTGTTTTAGGTCCCCTTACCGCTACGATACCAAGTTTATGCATAAGATAGTAATGCTCCAGGTCATTATTGATGGCAACCACTTTTTTTATCTTGTGCTCTTTGGCTTCAAGACATTTTATAATGTTTTCTTCATCATTTTTTGACGAAGCTATAAGCATATCGGCATTTTCAAGGTTTTCCTCTTTAAAAAGATGGTGCTCTCCATATTTACTGTTTATAACCGTGACATTTTCCTGCAAAACATCTGAAGCTTTTTTACATTTTTGGATATCTTTTTCTATGATTTTTATATTGACATCATAATTTGAAAGCAAGGATGCTATCTCGATTCCAAGCATATCTGCACCAAATATCACTATATTTTTTATATCCACAGGCATTTGCGGGTCAAGCTGCGAACAAAGCTCTTTTATATCCTTCACGCTTCCAAAAAGATATATAAGGTCATCTTTTTGGGTTGTTTCATAAATATTTGGGATAAAAAACTCTCCGTCTCTCTCAATCCCCACTACTTTAACGCTGCTAGATACGATATCTTCCAAAGAGATTGAGCTTGTAGCCCTGACGGATATAAGTTTTTGCTCAAATTCATTAAATGTTTTGACATTGTTTGCTTTTGGAAAATCAAGCAAAGACTTGACTGAATTTGCAGAAAGATAAAAAGGGAAAACCGATGCAGTGATACCTAGTCTTTTGCTGATACTTGACTTGGCAAAAAAGTCATTTCTTAGTCTTATTATTTTATCTTTTACTTTGATGGTTTCATCTGCTATAAGAGTTGAAATGATATTGGTCTCATCCATATCGGTAACTGCTATGAAAAGGTCTGACTCTCTATCCACCAATGAGTCATAAGTCTTTGGATTTTCTATATTACCGACAATCGCAAGTATATCGATACTTTCTTGAAGTCTGTTTAGCGCATCTTCATTTTGGTCTATTACTGTCACATTGTGTTTTGTGCAAAGTGTTTTTGCGAGCCTAAAACCGACTCGTCCGGCACCTGCTATAATGATATCCATATATACCTCTTAAATTTTTTAACTATCGATAGGCTATTATACTACTTTTTATACTAAATTCTTCTTTTGTAGTCACTATAATCAAAACTTTTAACTACTTCAAAGTTTCCATTTTTTCTAAGTATCCCCAGGCTTGGCAGCCTGACGCCGTTAAAAGTGGTGTTTTTTACTATTGTATAGTGCATCTGATCTTCAAAGATAACTTTATCACCGATTTGCAATGGTTTGTCAAAACTGTAGTTTCCCATAAAATCACCCGCCAAGCATGTATTGCCTCCAAGTTTTATGGTGTATCTCTTTTCACCCTCTTTAGCAGCATTTCTAACTTCGGCACGGTATGGCATGATAATGGTATCCGGCATATGAGCTTCTGCTGAAGTATCGAGTATAGCTATATCTATACCGTTATGAA
>CAZMKH010000263.1:0-2299 GCA_964566455.1 uncultured Campylobacteraceae bacterium
GAGCATTTGATTGCGGTTCAAAAGGTCAGAGGTTCGAATCCTCTTGGGCGCGCCATATAAAGGATAATTATGAAAATTCCGTTTATTGACCTGCACAGACAGTACCTTAAATATAAAAAAGAGATAGATGAACAAATTGCTGAAGTTCTTGACAGCTCAATGTATATAGGCGGTGAAAAAGTTGCTCTTTTGGAAGAAAAACTTGCCGAATTTACCGGCTCAAAACAAGCTATAGTTTGTTCAAGCGGAACAGATGCACTTCTACTTTCATTGATGGCCTTGGATATCAAGAGAGGTGATGAAGTTATAACCACTCCTTTTACATTTATAGCAACTGCCGAAGTTATAGCACTTCTTGGTGCCACTCCTGTATTTGTAGATATCGATGAAAAAACTTACAACATCGACCCAAAAAAAATCGAAGAAAAAATTACAAAAAATACAAAAGCCTTGCTTCCTGTCTCTCTGTACGGGCAGCCTGCCGATATGGATGAGATAAATCAAATAGCAAAAAAATATGATATTAAAGTTATAGAAGATGGGTGTCAAAGTTTTGGGGCAACTTACAAGGATAAAAAATCCTGCAACTTAAGCGATATAGGATGCACCAGTTTTTTCCCTTCAAAACCGCTTGGATGCTATGGAGACGGTGGAGCAGTTTTTACCAATGACGAAGAGTCGGCTTTAAAGATAAAAATGCTTTTAAATCACGGGCAAAACGAGAGATACAAACATAAATACATCGGTATAAACGGCAGACTTGATGCTGTACAGGCAGCAGTACTTTTGGTAAAACTAAAATATTTCCCGGATGAAGTAAAACAAAGAGAAGATATAGGAGAGAGGTATACCGGACTGCTAAAAGATAGCGATATTATAACTCCTTATGTAAAAGATGACAGAAGCTCGGTATATGCACAATACTCCATAAGGGTTAAAAACAGAGACAAAGTTATCAGCCATTTGAACAAACAAGGCATCCCCACTGCCGTTCACTACCCAATGCCTCTTCATATGCAGGAGTGTTTTAGATATCTAGGATACAAAGAGGGTGACTTTGAAGTTGCAGAAAAAGTTTCCAAAGAGATTATGAGTCTGCCTATGAGTCCTTTTTTAGACAAAAAAGACCAGGACAGCATTGTAAAGGCATTATTATGAAAAAAGTAGCTCTCATCGGGCTTGGCTCTATGGGTAAAAATCATTACAGAGTTTTAAAGGGACTATCCGGTGTTCAAATAGCTGCACTTTGTGATGTAGTTCAGCAGAATGATTACAAAGAACCTTTCTACACAGATGTGGATGAGATGCTCAACAATGAAGAGCTTGATGCGGCACTTATAGTGGTACCCACATTTTTACATAAAGAGATTGCTTTGAAGTGCCTTGATAAAGGTCTGGATATTTTTATAGAAAAACCTGTCGCTTCAAATGTAAAAGATGCACTCATCATAGAAAATAAAGCCAATGAACTTGGACTTAAAGTTTGCGTTGGATATATAGAAAGATTCAATCCTGTAGTAGAAGCACTGAAAAGTGAACTCATCGACAGAGATATATACAGCATTGGTATCACGAGAGTAGGACCATTTCCTCCAAGGATTGCCGATGTGGGGATACTTACGGATTTGGCAGTACATGATATAGACCTTATCAGATACATAACTGGATGTGAAATAGTTAAAAAATCAATATTTAAATCACAAAAGATAAACTCTCATCATGAAGATAATGCCATACTCTCTTTTAAGCTTGAAGATGAGATCGTAGCATCCATCACAACAAACTGGCTTACGCCCTTTAGAAAAAGAAAGATAGAAGTTGCAACTAAAAAAGGGTATTTTGAAGCTGATTTAATGGGGCAGGATTTGGTGGAGTATTCTGAATACAAAACAAACAACTCTTATGTTATCAGAAACTGTTTTGTAAAAAAAGAGGAGCCTTTGGTAAGAGAGTTAAAAGCCTTTTTAAGATATCTAAAAACAGGTGACAGGTCAGGCTTAAGCAGCATCCAAGACAGTATCATAACTTTAGAAATTTCATCATATCAAGAGTAGTAATGTCAAAAGCACTAGTTCTTTTAAATATGGGAGGTCCGGCCAATTTAGAAGAGGTGGAACTGTTTTTAAAAAATATGTTTAATGATGAAAATATCATAACCGTAAAAAGTGAACTTTTACGAAAATTTATCGCTTTTATGATTGTAACTTCAAGAAAAAAAACTGCAAAAGAGAATTACAGACAAATAGGAGGCAAATCTCCTCTGGTAGAAAATACAAAAAAACTTATCCAAAAACTTCAA
>CAZMKH010000264.1:0-2294 GCA_964566455.1 uncultured Campylobacteraceae bacterium
TTGCTCCAAAAATTACAAACAAAAGTGTATCTTCGATGATAGAGTGACATATCATCAAAAATGTTCCTATGTATAATATATCTTTTTTGCTTAAATTTCCGCTTCTTGCTTCTTTTAAAAGCACTCCTGCACCGTAAGTAATACCCAGTATCAAACCTGCTACTATAGAAAAAGATGTGCTTACTTTTTGCTGATATTTTTTAACTATATTGATAGACTTGATAAAATCCATCAAAAATATGATAAAAACTATCAAAATAATAATCTTTATGCTTAATATTACAGAGTTATAAAGCGAATTTTCAAGCATATTAAAAAAGCTGCTATATACTGCTTTTTTACTTATTTTGGCTGCTATCTCCACTCCAAACCAGGATTTTGGCATATACCACACAGGCACAACAGCCATAAAAGCCACACTTATTCTTAATATAAATGAATAAACAAGTGATATTCCTATCTTTTTCATAATAGCACTCTCTATCAGCAACGAATGGCAAACTCCCAAAAAAAGCCCAAGTATAGTCCACTCATAAGAACTCAAGCCCAAAGGTGCTGCAAAAGCTATGGCCGCGTATATATTTAAAAATATTCCTGCGGCCAAAGATAATGCTGTGCTACTGGGCAAATGCAAAACATTCGTAATAGGCTCAAAGATAAAAGATATGTACTTAAGCCAGCCAAAATATATCAATATATCCGCAAATATATACAAAGGCATAACAAGCTTTAATATCAATATAGAGCTTTTAAAAGATGAATTAATCGTCTCTTTTATATTAAAATCCACAGTAAAACCTTTTATTTTTTGTGAATTTTAACTATTTTGGAGATTTTTGTATTGTAAATTTTTTACTTATTTAGTGGTCGGGTGATAGTAATAGTATTATTACTATCACCCGACCCCTTTTTATACTTTTCGGGAGTAATTTGAAAGATAGATTTAAATGCTTTGTAAAAGTGTGGCTGGTCAAAAAAGCCAAGTTTTAAGGATATCTGAGAAATATCTTCTCCGTTTTTTAGCATCTCTTTTGAGAGATGAACTCTTTTGTTTGTTATGTATCTTAGAGGTGAGAGTCCATATTGCTCTTTAAATTTTCTGGAGAGATAGCTTGGATTTAGTCTAAATTTTTTGGCAATATCTTCCAAAGAAAACTCTTCTATAAAATTTTTATCCAGATACTCTTTTATCTTTTTTATCTTCTTATCTTCTGGTGTTTCAATACTTTTAACTGCATATCTATCTAAAAAAGTATATATAAAATTTATGATACTAGCATCACTTTTTAGAGAAATAAAATATTCAAAGTTCTCTTGATCATCTATAATTTTATCTTTTATATAGCACTCTTTAAATATATGAAGTATATGATAATCTGATACATTATCATCTTTTATTAACTTGTGAGGTTGATTTTTATTGAAGATGATAATTTGCCCTGGTTTTAGCAAAAGCTCCTCTTTGCCGTGTAAAAAAGTCATATCTCCTTTTTTTATAGAGCATATACAGAGATTTTCATGTGAATGAAGTTTGTAACTGTTTTTTACAGTGTCAAAGATATTAAGTTCAAACAGTTTGTTTTTTAAAAAACAGTCCATTACCTTAGGGCTTTGCTTATATATGGAGCAAATTTGTCAACTTCGACTAAAAACGCATCATGTCCATAGTCACTGTCCACACAGTGATAATTTACAAGGCTGGACTTGCCTATCTTTTTCATACTATTTTGAATCTGCTCCATCTCCTCTTTGAAAAAGAGTTGATCACTTTTTATAGAAAGCAATGTCAAATGGCTCTCTATATGAGACAAAGAGTCTTCAAGTGAGTCATAATTTCTGCTCGCATCAAAGATATTGATAGCTTTTGTGATATACAGATAACTTAGCGGGTCAAAATATTTGGAAAAATTATATCCGTTATAGTCTAGATATCTCTCTACTTGAAATCTACCGAAAAGCTCATACAATCCTTCGGTTTCCACATAGTTTCTTCCAAATTTTTTCTGCATGGAGTTTTCACTTAAGTAGCTTATATGTCCGCTCATTCTGCCTATAGCCAAGCCGTCAAGTCCGTTTTCTCTCAACTCCTCCACATCATACATACCACCTTTGAACTTGGGGTCTTTTATGATGGCTTCCCTTGCAACTTTGTTAAATGCTATAGCCCAGGGCTGGGTAGCATGGGTTGCGGCTATGATGATATTTCTTTTGGTAAAGTGAGGATACTCTACCGCATAACAAAGTGCTTGCATTCCCCCCATTGAGCCGCCTATTACAGCATGGGCTTCATAAAT
>CAZMKH010000265.1:0-2276 GCA_964566455.1 uncultured Campylobacteraceae bacterium
GAATAAATCTTTTTTAAAAACTTTTCTCTTATAGCTTCATTGATATCTTTATCATCCAAAAGTGTTTGAGAGTAACCGTTTATAACAGTTATGGGATTTTTAAATTCATGGCTGACAGCTGAGAGGATATCATCTTTTTGACTGTTTAAAAGCTTTAGTTTTTTTGTATATTTTGCTTTTTGTTTATCTCTTTTTGCCAATACCAAAGCTACCTTTGTCAAAAGTGTAGTTATATCATAAAACTCTTTTGAAAATGTTGACTTTATATAGGTTGGTTTTTTCTTTTTTGTAAGTGCTACCAAAAATTTTGATATCTTGTCTACTTCATTTTCCAAGGTCTGGTTGACTCTGTAGAGTTTGTAAAATACGACAATAAAAAACAGCAACACTATGGATAGTATTTCAAGTCCAAGATAAAATATTTGGTTGTATATTTTTTTTATAAATTTTGCCACTCTTATATAAATCGTATTATCTTTTAACTTTACTCTTTTGGCAACATATATCAAATCCTTTCCCAAAGTATGAGAGTATCTTATGGAACTGCCAAAACCTTTTTTTCTGGCTTGAACAATCTCCGGTCTTAGTTTGTGATTATCCATGGTGGATTTGTCTTTGTTTGATTCACCCAATACCAAACCATCATCCCTGATAAATGTCACCCTTATACCATCAACTTTTTTTATCTTTTTGGCAAGTTTGTCAAAGTCGGTTTTTTCATTTATTTGAAGTGAGATAAGTTTAGCATAGGAGTTTAATTCCTCTTTTATCTGAGAGATATATATCTGCTTTATAGCATAATGCACCACGGCACCTATAATAATAAATAAAACTATAAACGGTGGAAGCAGTTTTTTAAGATATATTTGATGAAGTTTTAACAAAGCTTGTAACCCTCTCCTCTAATGGATTTTATATAATTTTTTTCACCTTTTGGGTCTATCTTCTCTTTTAGTCTTTTTATGGCAACATTGACGGTTTTTAACTGCTTGTTTTCATTGTCATCCCAAATATTTTCAAGCAAATACTCTCTTTTCAGGACAGTATGTTTATTTTTCAAAAATTCCAACAGCAGTTTCTTATCCAATTTGCTGAGCTCTGCCTCTTTGCTGTCTATTTTTACTGTATTGTCTGTCACATTATAAACTATATCACGGTATTTTAGTATATCACTCTGTTTTTTTACTCTTTTTATGACAGCCTTTACCCTTGCGACAAGTTCGGCAAAGTTAAACGGCTTTGTTATATAGTCATCTCCGCCTCTTTCAAATCCCTCCAAAACATCATCGCTGCTGTCTTTTGCACTGACATAAATAACAGGTATATCATACCCCTCTTCTCTAATCTTTTTAATAAACAAAGAGCCTTCAAGTTCCGGAAGATTTCTGTCCATCAATATAAGCTCAACTTCTTCTTCATCCAAAATATCTCTTACTTTGCATGTATCTTTTACGCCAATGACATCAAAACCCTCTTTTTGCAAATGATATTCGATAAGCTCAAGTATATCTTCTTCATCTTCAACTATTAAAATTGTATATACTTCTTTCATTTTTATCTTCTTAAATTACCGCCTGTTTGTATATAAAGCAAAAGATTTGCCATAGATATGGTTCTGTCAGCTATCTTTTCACTTCTTCTGAAAGCTCTAAGCATTTTATGAATTTTAGCAAAATCATCACCATCTTTTATCTTTTGAACTATCTTTTTTTCCAACATTGAGTATAACTCGTCTGTTTTATCTTCCTCTACTATCACTAAATGATATATATCTTTTAGCTCATCCTCATCATCACAGTCTATCATTTGTAAAGTCATCTCCAAAGCTTTTAAAGCTGAAGTTTGCAAAGGAACAAGATACTCGGTTATAATCTCTTTGTCAACAATAGAGCAATTGTCTTTAAAACCCCTTATAAGGCTTCTGCTGTTTGATGCGGCTCTTAAGAGTTCGTTGTCTATCTTGAAGTATGCCACCACTTCTCTTAGGTCCCTGGCCTCCGGCGAATAAAGAGCTAAAACTTTTATGATAGAATTATCTATATCATCAACTTTGGAGCTGATATTTTTAAGATAACCTCTGGCTTTATCGAACTTATCTTCGTTGCATTCATCTACCACTGCACTCAAAAACACTCTGTTTGCTTCCAAGATATTCTCAAGTATATCTTTTATAGAATTTTTTATACTTTTAACCGCTTCTATATAATTATCCAACATTATCCAAATCTCCCTGTGATATAATCTTCTGTTTGTTTCTCTTCAGGATTTAAGAAAAT
>CAZMKH010000266.1:0-2269 GCA_964566455.1 uncultured Campylobacteraceae bacterium
GTTATTTTAACTACTGCTGCACTATCACCTATGTGTAAATCTGATACTTTTTTCACTTTTTTATTTCCTTCAATCCAAAAGTAAATAAAAATAGCTAGAAGAAAGAAAAGGTATCAAATACTTCTTTCCAAGCCATAAATCCTAACTACTTATTTATTTTTATCGAATAGTATCAAAAAAGAACTTAATAAACATTTAAAGTGATAATCATTATCAATATAAGATGGAGTTAAATTACTTTTTTTAAGAGATTATATTTATTCCAGATTTTGTAATGAAGTCTATTGTAAAATTTGGGTTTATACTATTTACGGTTTGAAGAGAAGTAACTCTTCAAACCGTAAAATATTTTACATTCCTGCCTTTGTAGTTATCATATCCAAAGCTTTTTCCATTTTAGGTATGACACCGCATCCTTGAAGATCAAATCTCTTCTCTAAAACTTTAGGATTTAGGTACTCTATTTTAACTTTATTGTTATAATCTTTATAGACTAAAACTCTTATAGGAAGAGCGATGGCGGCATGTATATCTCTAAGCATTATCCTAGTGCCTAGTTTTGGATTGCCAAATATGATAACTTTTGCTTTTAACATATCATATCCGACTTTTTTAGCATTTGCTTTATGATCTATAATGCCAAAAACTTTCATACCTTTTGACTGGACTATATTTTGTATCTTTTGGATAGTTTTATCTACTGAATTTTTACTATCTTTGATGATATAATCCCCTGCATTTAGCACTGTTACACAAAGTAAAGTAGCTAAAAATATTTTTAATTTCATTTGCATTCCTTAAATAGTTTCTTTTATTATACCCTGTTAAAGTGCCTTTTTTGTGCTATTTACATTTTGTGGTATCATCGAGCAGAGCTTTCTGCTCTTTTGCATGTTCACACTCTTTTTTTGTGAGAATTGCTCCTTTAAAACTGCTTTTCCAAAGAATAGTATCACTTAAATTTGAACTTCTTAAATCCAGCCCGTCAAGTATACATATTGCAATAGCAGCATTTTTAAAGTTTGTATTTTTAATGATGGTTTTTCTAAGATCCAAATTCCAAAGTCTAGCATCACTAAAGTCTGCATTGACTATCTTTGCATAAGTCAGCACTGAGCCTTTAAAAACAAGACCTGAACTGTTTGTATCACTTAGATTAGCTTTTTTAAAGTTTGAAAATCTGGCATTTGCATTGATAAGTTTGGCTCCTTTTAAGTTTGCATCATAAAAGTTGGTTTTTACCAGATTGGCATTACTTAGATCAGCTCCGCTAAAATCCGTCTCACTTAAATCCGCCCCTTTTAAATCAATACCTGCCAAATTTGCATTGCTAAGATCACATGCGATACAATCTTTCTCAGTTTTGAGAGTCTTTAAGTCATCCTTGTCATAAGAGAGCAAAAAACTCATCAACGCCAAAAGTAGGATCAAATATCTCATTTATTCAACTTCTCTTTAAGTTTTTCAATAAATCTTTTAGCATCAGCACCTCCCAACATCATACCTATCTTTTTACCCTTCTCGCTTATAATATAAAAAGTAGGAACACCTATATACCCAAATCCTTTAGGCAAAGGATCATCCTCTATATCCAATACAACCGGAACAAAACGACTTGACAAAAAAGATATAACCTTTTTTTGTGGAAAAACAACCTGTTTCATATAGTTACACTCTGGTCAAGTCTTTGCTGAGTACATCATAAGTACCGGTTTGTGAACCTGTTTTGCTTTAGTCATCGCTTGATTATAATCATGCAGCCACAAAGACCCGGATGCATAAGCATAAAAAGCGAAGAAAAGCAAGGCAAAAGCAAACTTCTTCACTCCATCTCCTTTATTTTTATTTCATATTATATTATAATTTTTTTTAATAATATGAAAAAATATTTTATAATAATATTGTGTAATTATTGTTTAAAAATATAATTTTATCTTACCTTTTTATCTAAAAGAGTATAATATGAGCATATCCATAAAGAGAAAAAGGTTTATTGTGCAATTTTACAGCATACTTTTTGATAAAGAAACCAAAACTGATACTTACTCGCCGGACTCTACTTTACTGATAGATACAAATTTAGACCAAGTTATAAAAAGTGTTGTCTCTTATAAAAAAGATTTTGATATAGAACACTTTTTTTATTTGTTGTGCGATGATATACAAACCATCGATTACAGACAAGATGTGATACAAGATCTACTAAGAGATAAATTTTATATAAAAGTTGATGAATTTTCTCAAAAAATGCTAAAAACCAAAAGATACC
>CAZMKH010000267.1:0-2267 GCA_964566455.1 uncultured Campylobacteraceae bacterium
TTTTTATAAAAAATTTTTTCATTTCTTCGTTGACTCCGTCAAAACTTTTCCTGATGCCTGAAAGTCTTTTGATGGCAATTTTTGCCTCTTTGTTATCGGGATTTTCTTTTAAAATTTCTTTATATATCTCCAAAGCCTCATCTTTAAGACCCTGAAGTTCATAAATAGAAGCCAATGTAAGAGTTTTCACCTAACAATCTCCTTTTTACTAAAGCAAGCTTCAGTAAAAATTCCTCTCACTAAAGCTTTGCCCTGAAGGGCAAGAAATGAAACCCTCAAGATTTTTATCTTTGTTTGTGATTTTAATACAAATAATGAGTGTTTCATAGTATACTTACCCGATTTATAAATTTTCTACTATCACAGTTCCCATTTCACTGGTTGAGCATACTTTTTTTGCACCATATTTTGCCATATCACCTGTCCTGTATCCCTGGTGCAAGCTTTTTGCTATGGCGTTATCTATCATATCGGCTGCTTCCGTCTCACCCAAAGAGTATCTAAGCAACATGCTTGCACTTGATATGGTTGCAATCGGGTTGGCTATACCCTGTCCGGCAATATCAGGAGCTGATCCGTGTATAGGCTCATACACTCCAATTTTCCCGCCTATGGAAGCTGACGGTAAAAGCCCTATGGAACCGCTTATCATACTTGCTTCATCACTTAAAATATCACCGAAAATATTTCCTGTGAGTATCACATCAAACTGTTTGGGGTCTCTTACAAGCTGCATGGAGGCATTATCCACATACATATGAGACAGTTCGACCTCAGGGTAATCTTTTGCCACTTCTTCGGTAGTTTCCCTCCAAAGCTGGCTAACTTCCAAAACATTTGCTTTATCGACCGAACATACCTTCTTATCTCTCTTCATTGCAATATCAAAGGCTATCTTGGCTATTCTTTTTATCTCATCTTTGGTATAAACCATAGTATTATAAGCTCTGTCACTTAGTTTTTCTCTAGGCTCACCAAAATAGATACCCCCGGTAAGCTCTCTAACCACCATAAGATCAACACCCTCTACAACCTCTTTTTTAAGTGTACTTGCATCAGTCAATTCATCATATATCTTTACAGGCCTTAAATTGGCAAAAACACCCAAAGCACTTCTAAATCTCAAAAGTCCGGTTTCAGGCTTTTTATCTCTTGGCAGGTTGTCCCATTTGTATCCGCCTATTGAGCCAAACAAAACGGCATCACTTTTCAAAGCTCCCTCAACCGTCTCTTTTGGAAGAGGATCACCTGTGGCATCATAGGCACACCCACCCATGAGATACTCTTCATAATTAAATTCTATATCGCACTTTTTACCGACCGCATTTAAAACTTTGATAGCTTCATCAACTATCTCGGGACCTATCCCGTCACCCTTTATCACAGCTATATTGTAATTTTTCACTAATTATTCTCCATCATTTTCTCTTTTGCATAATTCATCAATCCACCGGCAGCTAAAAGTTCTTGCATAAAAGGAGGTATTGGAGAAAATGAAAAAGTTGCTTTTTTATCTATATCTTCGATCTCGCCCTTTTGCAAGTCAATCTTTATCAAATCGCCTTCATTTATCTCATCACTCTCTTTAAGCTCAAATATAGGAAGTCCCATATTGAAAGCATTTCTGTAAAATATCCTTGCAAATGATTTTGCTACGACTGCCGAAACTCCCGCTGCTTTTAGAGCTATAGGGGCGTGTTCTCTACTGCTGCCGCATCCGAAATTTTCTCCGGCAACTATAATATCTCCCGGATTTAACTTTTTTACAAATTCAGGATCCGCATCTTCCATAACATGCTCAGCCAATTTATGAGGATCTGAAGTATTTAAATATCTGGCGGCAATGATAAGGTCTGTATCAATATTGTCACCAAATTTCCAAACTTTTCCTGTTATTACATTCATAAATATTCCCTTGAAGTAGATTAAGAGAACTATTTTATCAAAAAATAGGTTTAATTAAACTGATATTAACTTGTTTTGATATACCATTTTATGATTAAAATAAATAAAAGGTTTTTAATATGTCAATATATGTTTTTGGGCACACCACGCCGGATTCGGACTCTATTGTAGGTGCTATATCATTAGCCCATTTGAAAAATCAAATAACTGAGGATAATTATATACCTTCAAGGCAGGGAGAAATTTCACCTGAGACAAAGTTTATACTAGAAAAATTTGACGGAGATTTACCGCTTTTGAAAACTTATTATGCGGGTGAAAAAGTTTATATAGTTGATACCACGGACTTGGCACTTTTGCCA
>CAZMKH010000268.1:0-2266 GCA_964566455.1 uncultured Campylobacteraceae bacterium
TAAGCTTGGGACATGGCGGATTTGCTGCACTTGGGGCTTATATATCGGTTATTCTCTCATCAAAATATTCTATCTCTCCTATGTTGTCACTCTTTATAGCTATCATTTTTATGAGTATTTTTGCTTATATTATTTCAAAACCCATACTTAAACTTGAAGGTCACTATTTGGCTATGGCGACACTTGGTGTGGGGGTTATCATATATATAGCCATTAACGCCCAAAGTGACTTGACCGGTGGACCTGACGGTATGGGAGTTGATATATTTAAAGTGTTTGGATTTGAGTTTGACAGCAATATAAAATGGTATATTTTAAGTTCAATCATACTCGTTTTACTTATAATGGCTCTTAAAAACCTTATAAAATCCCCCTATGGAAGAGTTTTAAGAGGCATTCATGACTCTACAACAGCAGTAGAGAGTGTGGGGGCTGATGTAGCAAAATATAAAAGTTATGTTTTTGTTATATCTGTTGTCATTGCGGTTGTTGCCGGAAGTATGTATGCCTTTTTTTCAGGCTTCATAAGTCCGGCTGAAGCCAGTTTTAACAGATCTATCGAGCTTGTTGTTATGGTTGTTTTTGGAGGAATAGGCAGAATCTACGGAGCATTGGTCGGAGCGGTAATTCTCACTATTCTTCCGCAGTTTTTAACTTCTTTGGAAGATTATCAAACACTGATATACGGTATCATTATCATAGTTGTAATGATGTTTATGCCAAAGGGTATTATCTCTCTTTTTGATAAAATAGGACAAAAAAGTGCTGGTAGTTAGAGAGCTTTCTAAAAGATTTGGCGGATTGAAGGCTGTGGATGACCTTAGCTTTGATGTAAAAAGTGGTACAATTCACTCTATAATTGGACCAAACGGTGCAGGTAAAACCACACTGGTTAACATGATAACAGGTGTTTACAAAGTAACTTCCGGTGAAATTTATCTAAAAAAAGAGGGTGAAACTTACTTAAAAGATGATATAGAAGAGATAGTACACGGAAAAAGAGAAAATATAACAAATCTTCCCATGAATAAGCTTGTTCACAAAGGAGTATGCAGGACTTTTCAACACCTGGAAATTTGTAAAGAGATGAGTGCATTGGAAAATATAATGCTTGGATTTCACAGGTTTTTAAATAAAAATTTTATCCTCTCATGTTTAAACTCCAAAAAGATAAGAGAAGATGAGCAAAAGTATGAATATGAAGCAATGAAGTATCTAAGAATGTTTTCTCTTGAAAATATAGCAGACAAGAAAGCTGATTCGCTCTCTTACGGAGTTCTTAAAAAACTTGAAATCATCAGAGCTTTGGCAACAAAACCGAGACTTATACTTTTTGATGAGCCTGTTGCCGGACTAAACCCCAAAGAGACAGCAGAAATCTCAGAAATTATCAAAGAAGTTGCAAATGAAGGGCTTAGTATCATACTGGTTGAACATGATATGAAGATGGTTATGCAGGTTTCTGATAAGATAACAGTTGTTAATTTTGGTAAAAAACTGGCTGAGGGGACACCTGTAGAGATAGCCAATGATGAAAATGTGATAAATGCCTATCTTGGCAGTAGGCATAAAAAAAATGCTCAAAGTCAAGAGTTAAGAGCTTAGGATTTAGGATTAAGACATAAAATGAACAATAAAAAACCAATTACCGATCACAAGTTGCAAAACACGAAAAACGAGTCACAATTTTTGGATATAAAAAAATTAGACTTCAGCTACGGTCAAATACCTGCACTGAAAGATATAAACATAGAGGTAAAAAAGGGTGAGATTGTTGCACTTATCGGAGCTAACGGAGCAGGAAAAACCACGTTTTTAAAAGTTCTCAGTGCACTTGAAACGCATAAGAGCGGCAGTATCATTTTTAAAGGTGAGGATATATCAAAAACCAACTCAGTTGCAAGAGTAAAAAAAGGCATAGCCCAAGTTCCTGAGGGCAGGGGACTTTTTAATATCTTAAGCATAGAAGACAATCTTTTAATGGGAGCATACTTAAGAGATGACAGTGAAGTAGAGAGTGATATGGAGTTTGTGTACGAACTTTTTCCGGTGCTTAGAGAGAAAAAAGAGCATTATGCCGGCACCCTTTCAGGTGGGCAGCAGCAAATGTTAGCTCTTGGCAGGGCTTTGATGAGCAGACCGGAGCTTTTACTCTTGGATGAGCCCAGCATGGGGCTGGCACCTATCATAGTGGATGACATATTTGAGGTAATAGAAAATCTAAGAAAAAATGGAACTACTATATTTTTGGTAGAACAAAACGCCT
>CAZMKH010000269.1:0-2249 GCA_964566455.1 uncultured Campylobacteraceae bacterium
TAACTCAAGAGGAAACAATTTCCCTACTCATCTAAATCCTAAATCCTAAAATCTACTTCCTTGCTTATTTACCTCTCATTTACATTTATGTTTTATACTTCCATATAAATTTTTTAAGGAGAGGAATATGGAAAAGAAGACCAACATACTGCTTGTAGCAGTTTTAACTCTATTTAGCCTAAGTTTGTCGGCAAAAGTAACATTTCAAAATGCAAAAGATATCAAACAAAGGGTTGTACCCGGTGTTGTACCCGATAAGATATTATCATATTATGATGTTATAAAAGAGCCCCAAAAGAGTATAGTCAATATATCTACAACAAAAAAGGTTTATATAGACAATCAACTCTACAATTTATATAGAAATCCTTTTTTCAGAGACTTTTTCGGGCAGGGATTCAACGGAAGAGTACCAAAAAAGCTTGAGAAAAAAAGTTACGCACTGGGCTCAGGCGTAATAGTTACAAGCAATGGCTACATCGTTACAAACAACCATGTTGTAGCAAATGCCGACACTATAAAAGTTTCTATAAAAGGAGTGGACAAACCGTATGATGCAAAAATTGTAGGAACTGACCCTAAAACAGATATAGCTGTTATCAAAATTGATGCAAAAAACTTAACACCCATCAAGTTCGGAAATTCTGATAACTTAAAAGTGGGAGATATAGTTTTTGCCATAGGTGACCCTTTTGGCGTGGGCAAGTCTGTAACTCAAGGTATCATTTCGGCACTAAACAAAAACAAAGTCGGTATAAATCAGTATGAAAATTTTATTCAGACCGATGCATCTATAAATCCCGGTAATTCCGGAGGTGCTTTGGTAGACAGCAGAGGTGCTCTTATAGGTATAAACAGTGCAATCATCACAAGAAGCGGCGGCAATAACGGCATAGGCTTCGCCATACCTTCCAATATGGTCAAAAAAATAGCGTTGACTCTTATAAATCAAGGTAAAATAGTAAGAGGATATCTTGGGGTTTCAATTTCAGACTTAAATAGTGGCCTTAAATCCATTTACAGCCACAAAGAGGGTGCCTTTGTTTTGGCAACCCAAAAAGATGAGCCCGCATACAAAGCAGGTATAAAAAGGGGTGATCTTATCATAGAGATAAATGGTGAAAAAATCAAAGATGCAAATGACTTGAAAAATAAAATAGGCTCTATGAAACCGGGTGAAACAGCCAATATCAAAGTTGAAAGAGAAAACGGTGTTGTTAAAACTTTTAAAGCAAAGCTGACTCAAATGCCAGGCTCAAATGTAGCAGCCGTAAACAGTAATGTAGTTATCAAGGGTTTAAAACTAACCAACTTGACAAAACAGGTTAGATATACCTACCAAATACCAAGAGATATAAAAGGTATACTGGTACTTGATGTCAAAGATGGTTCACAAGCGGAAAAAATGGGCTTTAGAAGAGGAGATATCATTATCCAGGTCAACAGCTCACTTGTAAAAAATATTGACGAGTACGAAAATGCTGTTCGTAAGTCAAAAAAAGGTATAATATATGTACAAAGAGGTGATTTTGTATTGCCTTTAGTATATAAAAACAAATAGGCTTGCTAATGATAAAAGTTTTAATGATAGAAGATGATGCGGAACTGGCGGAGATTCTCACAGAGTATCTTGAGCAATTTGATATAAAGATAAAAAATGTGGAAGACCCGTATCTGGGTCTTGCACTTATGGAAAATGAAAAGTTTGATCTTATTATACTGGATCTTACGCTACCAGGCATTGACGGGCTTGATGTATGCAAAGAGATACGAAAAGAGAGTTCCATTCCCATTATCATATCTTCGGCAAGACATGATATAATGGACAAGGTAACAGCTCTTGAAAACGGAGCTGATGATTACCTTCCAAAACCATACAACCCAAGAGAGCTTGAGGCAAGGATAAAAACCATTCTTAGACGACAACCCACCATCATAACTCCTGAAACCCAAAACAGAGAAAAAGATTTGGTTTTGGATGAAAACAAGCAAGAGATAAGACATCACGGAGAGGTGCTTGAACTAACTGCTGCCGAGTATGGAATACTCAGCTATCTTATGAAAAAGGAAGGTGGAGTAGTCTCAAGAGAAGAGCTTATATACAATATCGAAGCTATAAGTGAAGAAAGTAGCAATAAAAGCATAGATGTTATAGTTGGAAGAATCAGGCAAAAACTCGGTGAATCACCCAAGGAGCCAAAGCATATCAAATCAGTAAGAGGCATAGGATATAAGTTTATAGCATGAAA
>CAZMKH010000270.1:0-2242 GCA_964566455.1 uncultured Campylobacteraceae bacterium
TTGATGAGGATGAGCGAAGCAGTATGTGGTATCTGTATTTTGAAGCTATCTTTTTTATATTGGCTTCACCGCTTCCTACTATCTCGACTCCGTTTTGGAGATGCTGTTTTAGACAATATAGAGTATCTCTTAAAATATCTTTGGCTTTTTCTTCATTTTTGTGAGCTATCAGAACTCTTGCAAGTTTTTTAAAAGGCGGATACAAATCTTTTCTGTATTTTATCTCATCTTTTAAAAAAGCTTCATAGTCATCTATGTACTTTTTAAAAAATTCTTCATTTGAAGTTTGGATGATAACTTTTGCATTCTCCGCCCTGCCGCTTCTGCCGGCAATTTGCACTGCAAGCGAGAGAGCATTTTCTCGTGCTTTAAAATCATTTTGGGCAAGCAGTGTATCTATACCCATTACAACAGACAAAGCTATAGATCTGTAGTCATGCCCTTTACTTAGCATTTGAGTTCCGACAAGTATGTCTATGCTGCCATCACTAAACTCTTTTAAGACTCTGTTTAACTCTCTTACACTTTTTATGGCATCTGCATCAAATTTTGCAATACTTGCCTTGGGAAAAACTTTTTGAAGCCTTTGTTTTACCTCTTCAGTTCCCATTCTAAATGAGTTTAAATGCTCACTTCCACACTTTGGACACTCTTTTGGAATACGTTCAATATATCCGCAGTAGTGGCACAAAAGAGCATTTTTTTCTCTGTGCAAGCTCATTCCTACCGAGCAGTACGGACAAGTGATAAATTAGCCACAATCAAAACAGCTTATATATTTAAAGTTGGCCCTTGTCGGTAAAAATATGATAGCTTGCTTTCTGGCTTTTAAGACAGTGTTTAACTCATCTAAGATATTATGCGATATTTCATCACTGTTTTTTTCATAAACAAACTCTTTTTTTGAGCCTGCAAAGCTTCCTTTGAGTCTGAAGTGAGGGTACTTTTGATAACTTCCAAGAGTTGGAGTGGCTGAGCCCAGTACTACTTTTGCTTTTAACTCTTTTGCAAAATATACAGCCAAATCCCTTGCATTGTATCTTGGGCGAGAGTTTGACTTGTAGCTGGTATCATGCTCTTCATCGACTATTATAAGTCCAAGGTTTTCAACCGGCAAAAAAAGAGCAGACCTTGCACCTGCTACTATCTTTATATCACCCCTTTGTAAGCTTTCAAGTATCTCATTTTTTTTCTTTTTGGTTATCTTGGAGTGCCAGATAGCTACGGTTTTGCCAAAGACAGCTCTTAGTCTTTTTTGCATTTGAGGAGTCAAAGAAATCTCGGGCATCAAAAATATAACATTTTTGCCCTTTTTAAGCTCATCGGCAATGAGGTGCATATAAACTTCCGTTTTACCGCTTCCCGTATCTCCAAACAGTAAAGAAGTATCACTCTCCTTGATAAATTCATAAGCATTTTTTTGCTCTTTTGAGAGAGGTTTTAACTCATATACTTTATCATTATCTGCTTCCTCTTTTATTTTCTCTTTTTTAAATGGCAGCAGCAGTGAATACGCATCTCCCAAAGAGCAGAGATAATATGAAGAGATAAATTTGACTATATTTTGATACTTTTTTGGGTAAAAAATATCAAGTTTTTTTTCTATCTCTTTGGTGTCATATTCAGGTTTACTTACTTCTTCGATGACAACAGCTTTTTTTATCCTGTTTTGAAATATTACCTCAACTATATCGCCACTTTGCAAGGACTCCGTAAAGTGATATGTTAAAGGCAAAAGAGGAAGTTTTAATATGGAAACTTTGTAATAGTGTATCTTTTTTATCCTATTGGGTTAATTGTTTGCAGTTTGTATCAGTGTGGTTGCAGTCAAAGCTTCCTGTGGTATTATTGTAGTCAAAGCTGACATTTGTATCATGAGTCACATAGTATGCATAAGAGAATTGAGCTGTTTTTACCCAGTGCCCGTCAGCATTTTTTTTGGAGTATATGGGATACTCGAGTATGTTTGAACTGTTTCCGTCATTGAAATAAAAAAGTTTTTGGTCATTTACATTGTAGGTAGTGACATTATCCAATTTGTCAGGATATGGTGTAGAGTCACCTTTTAGCATATTTCGTGACTTTTGCAAAGATATACCGTTTCTTATAGCAGAAACCTGACTTTTTCCTTTCACTATAACCGCATCATTTCTAGTAACCATCAGCTTAGGCACCGCAATAGCCGCCAATATACCGATAACAACGATAACAAATACAAGTTCAAGAAGAGTAAAAGCGGGTT
>CAZMKH010000271.1:0-2239 GCA_964566455.1 uncultured Campylobacteraceae bacterium
AAAATTTTATAGCAGGTATGATAACACATTTTTTGTAAAATGATAGTAATATTTTAAATATTTTTCAAATTTTTTAACACATCATAGGGCTCAGCCCTTTTGGTATAGTCCGCATCTACAAAATCATACACAATTTGTGCATTTTTATCTATGATGTAGGTTGCCGGTATAGGGATAATGTAACTGTTGTTTCCGTTTTGCCCGGGTATATTTATATCAAATTTTTCATATATTTCTCTCAACATTTCAGGCAGTTCAAATGCAAGTTCCAAGGCTTTTGAGAGTTCATTGTCTTTGTCAAACAATATATCAAAAGAGAGTCCGTTTTTTTCTTTGGTTGAAAGTGAGTTGTCAGGTGTTTCAGGAGATATGGCGACTAAATCCGCATCTAGTGAGCGAATTTGAGGCAGTGCAGCCTGCAAAGCGTTTAGCTCCAGGTTGCAGTATGGACACCATCCTCCTCTGTAAAAACTAAGCACAATGGGTGATTTTTCAAGATAGTCATAAAATACTTTTTCTTCTTGCAAATGATTTCTAAGAGTAAAATTAGGCATAACATCTCCTGTTTTAAGAGCATTTTTTTCCAAGTTTTCGAGTTTCAATGCCAAAGTTGCTTTTTCCATAATGTTTAAAATATCTTCAGGTACTTTTTGTGCCTTTGCTCTGTCGTATTCGGCAATTTGTTCTTCAAGCGATATCATTTTAAACTCCCTTTTCTTTTTTTGGGTCCCAACCAAAAGTATGCCGGTTTTGGTTGGGATATGTAATTGTAGAAGTTTAGCGTTTATTTTTTGTGTAGAAAGATATATCTGACCTTACACACTATATCACACCACCAGCATTATAGAATGTGGTATAATGCGAGGCAGAAAGTTTTCAGCATAGCCAAAGCTATGGTGGAAATTTTCTAACGAAGTAGAATACTACATTCTATAATGCCCTTCGGGTGAGCTTTAAAGTGCACGATTGCTTCGTTGGTTTCACTTTAACATAGCTTCGGCTATGCCAAAGCAAAACCGCCTCGCACTCATACACTTTAAAACTCACTGATGGTGTGATATAGTGTGTAAGGTCAGATAAAGTTACAATGGTATTATGAAAAGAGTAGAATTAGTAAAGATAAGCAAATATTTAAAAAACTTTAAAAAACTTGATAGCTTGTACAGGGTGGATGATACAGTTTTAAAGTTGGTATTTGATAAAAAGGAGACTGTTTTTTTTGATATGACGAAAGGAAACTCTTATATATTCAAAAAAGATGAGTATAAAAGCTCTAAAATATATAGTGCTCCTTTTGATATAGTCTTAAAAAAGAGATGTTTTAACTCTTTTGTTGAAGAGTTGGAAGTATTGCCAAACAATAAAATTCTAAGAGTTAAACTTCTTCAAAAAAAGAGTTACAAATCCCTGATAACATATTTGCAGTTTGAGTTTACAGGCAGGCACACCAATGTTATTATCTGTGATGAGAATATGATAATCTTGGAGGTTTTAAGACATATTGACAAAAGCGTTTCATATAGAGAGATTCAAAACGGTCTGCCTCTGCCTGAACTTCCTGGAATTAAACTGAAAGAAAAAGGCATAGAGATAGACGATATTAATAGCTATCTTTATAAAGTGTATGAAGAAAAAATGCAAAAAAAACTGCATATCGCTATCAATCAAAAATTAGCTTCCATCCAAAAAAATATACAAAAACTTGAGGATATAAAAAGCAAGTTGCCAAAAGAGGAGGAACTGTTAAAAGATGCAAAAAAATATCAAAAAGATGCCGAACTCATTTTGGCAAACTTAATAAAAATAAAAAATTATCAAAAGAAAATTATACTTCAAGATTATGACGGCAACGAAATAGTCATCACATTGCCAAAGAATGCGAAAACACCTGCAATGGCAGCAAATATATTTTATAATCTATCAAAAAAAGCAAAACAAAAAGCTACAAACATTCATCTGGAAGAGGATAGTTTAGACTCCAAGATAAAATATCTGCAAAACCTAAAAAGAGTTGTTGAAGAATCAAAAAGTTTGGATGAGTTAAAACTCTACTTTCCAAAAATACAAAAAAAAGCAAAAAGAGAAAAAATATATGACGGCGTGGAGAATTTTTATTATGAGGGGCACAAGATAAGTCTAGGAAAAAATGAAAAAGCCAATGCCACACTGCTTAAAAATGCAAAGATGAGTGATATTTGGATGCATCTTAAAGATATCCCCTCAACTCATGTTATAATAA
>CAZMKH010000272.1:0-2228 GCA_964566455.1 uncultured Campylobacteraceae bacterium
TGCATATGTTTATATATTTGCAACAATTTTTCTCTATTATGTCATTATGTACTACCTCATATCAATAAATCCGGTATTGAGTCTGGTTATGGTTCCACTTCTGACAATCACTGCATCTTTAACATTTTTTAAAAGAAAAATTTTAAAAAGATACTAAGTGAGATATTAAATGAGGGTAAAAATAACTCTTGAATATGACGGAAGCAAGTTTCAAGGGTATCAAATCCAAAAAGAGACCACAAATACTGTGTCCAATAACCTTCAAAATGCACTAAAAGCCTTAAATATCAACTACACACCTGTTGCAAGCGGTAGAACAGACAAGGGTGTTCATGCATTAGGACAAGTTATACATTTGGACTTACCGACATATTGGAATGATTTAAAAAGATTGAAATTTTCTTTAAACAAAATACTACACCCTAGCATCAATATAAAAAAGATAGAAAAAACTCACAAAAACTTTCATGCAAGATATGATGCTAAAAGCAGAGTTTACAGATATATAGTATCTACAAAAAAGCCATCTGTTTTTTTAAATCCTTATGTCACTTTTGTAGACAGTGTAAACACAAACAGCATAAAAAACTCTATCAAGCTTTTTGAAGGCAGACATGACTTTGAATATTTTAAAAAGTGTGGAAGTGATACTAAAAACTATATAAGAGAAATTTACAAAGCTGATTTTTATGCACACAAAAGCTTATGTGTGTTTTATTTTGAAGCAAACGGTTTTTTACGTTCCCAGATAAGAATGATGGTAAGTTTTTTACTTCAAATATCTGATGGAAAATTAAGTAAAAATGAGCTAAAATTACAACTTGAAAAAAAAGAGATATTTTCGACCTCTTTGGCATCGCCAAACGGTCTATATCTTACAAAGATAAAATACGGAGCGTAGCGCAGCCTGGTAGCGCGCACCCTTGGGGTGGGTGAGGTCGCTGGTTCAAGTCCAGTCGTTCCGACCATTTTTTTGGATGATTGGTATATTGGAGCTATGCCGATATACCAATCATCCACTACTACATAAAACAAAAGGAAAATCAATGTCTTTAAAAACTTATGACTATTCAAAAGATGAGCTGGCAAAATTCGCTTATGCTATCATACATACTGAAAAAGGTGATATAAAACTAAAACTTTATCCCGAAGAAGCACCAAATACAGTGGCAAACTTCGCAACTTTGGCCAAAGAGGGCTTTTATGACGGTTTAAATTTTCATAGAGTCATACCAGGCTTTGTGGCTCAAGGCGGATGTCCTCACGGAACAGGCACTGGAGGTCCGGGATGGAGCATAGCCTGCGAATGTGACAATAATGTACATAAACACGAAAAAGGAACTCTCTCTATGGCTCATGCCGGAAGAGATACAGGCGGAAGCCAGTTTTTTATCTGTTTCGAACCGCAACCTCACCTAGATGGAATGCACACTGTTTTTGGTGGCATAGAAAAAGACGACAATGAGAGTTTTAAAGTCCTAAACTCCCTAAAACAGGGTGACAAGATAAATTCTATCGAAATAACAGACAAATAATCAGCCAAGCCTGCTAACTGAGCCTATCACTTTTCCAATTATCTCAAAGCTTCCTTTGGGCATTGTTTGAGTGGGGTAGACGGGGTTGTCGGATATGATATCACAACTCCCGTCTATGCCGTAAAGAACTCTTTTTATAAAAAGTCCGTCGTTGGTTGAGAGTACAAAGATACCGTCTTTTTTAATATTTTTATCATTTTTATCAACAAAAACCACACTCCCGTCCTTTAAAGTCGGCTCCATTGACTCACCTGTTACATTGATAGCATCTATATCTTTTGCACTCTTTATACCAAGATGTTCGAGTATCTTTTTATCTATATTTATATATTCGTTTTTCTCATCATAATTAAACGCTCCTCCTCCGGCACTTGCATAAATATCGTTAAAATATCTTATGCGGGCAAACTTTTCAGTTTCATCTCTTATGCTTTCAACAACCTGGTCATACAAAAGCCAATTGATGGATATCTTTCTTTTTGCACAAAAATCAAGCACTTTGTCATAAGGAATTTTACCCCTTTTTTTCATCGTAGCAAGAGTCATTTGATGAACTCCCAAAGCTTTTGCCAAGTCCTTGTCATAAACTTTTTTTTCACCCATTTCACTCGAAATGATATCTTTCATGGTATCAAATATTTCATTTATTGGCTTCATATTTACTCCAATATTTCAAATTGAAATATTATTATA
>CAZMKH010000273.1:0-2222 GCA_964566455.1 uncultured Campylobacteraceae bacterium
TTGGGATATAGTTTTCTAAAATATCTTTTTTGACAAGATAAACTCCCGCATTGACAGCTTTTATATTTAGCTCCTCTTTTGAGGCATCTTTTTGTTCCACTATCTTTTGTACTTTATCATTTTGTATAACAATTCTGCCGTAGCCTGCAGGATTTTTCAACTCTATAACACTCATCACTATGTCAGCTTCAACTTGCATAAACTTTTGGAGTTCATCGTTTTGCACAAGAGGCATATCCCCGTTTAGTATCATGACTTTATCATGCTTATAAGTCAAGCCTCTCAATGCTCCGCCTGTCCCGGGATAGTTTTTGACATCCTGAATGATAAACTCGATACCGTCAAAATATCTCTCTATCTCTTTTTTGACTGTTTCATTTTTATGATAAAGTACTACTTTGATATCATCACTTATCTTTTTTGCTTCTTTTATTGAGTAATAAATCATGGGAAATCCACTTATACTGTGCAATACTTTTGGAGTTTTAGACTTCATTCTCGTACCAAAACCCGCCGCCAAAATAACAATAGAGATATTTTTCACTTTCTGACTCCCGACATTAAAATAATGGAATTTTATCGAAATAATGGTTAAATCTTTATATATGTATATAAATTGCCGATATAATAAAAGATTTAATCAAGTTTTAACGCAAAAGTAATTAAAATATTAGACTAGTTACAAAAATACTCTTTGATAAGGTGTAGATATATGGATTTGGGAACCGTTATAGGTTTGGTTTTGACTTTGGCACTGCTTTTTGGTGCAATGGCTATGGGGGTTGGTTTAGGACCATATATTGACATCCCTTCGATACTTATTGTTTTTGGCGGTACCACGGGTGTCTTGATGGTGGGCTTTAAAATGGAGCAGATAAAAGCAGCTGCGAAAGTTTTTAAAGTTGCCATAAAGCCTCCACAGATAGATTTGCAAGCAACTATAGCCAAAATGGTTGAATACTCAACAAAGGCCAGAAAAGACGGTATTTTGGCTCTTGAGGCAGATGCCAATAATGAAGAAAACGAGTTTTTGAAAAAAGGCCTGTCCATGGCAGTTGACGGTAGCGAGCCTGATACTATAAGAGAACTTCTTGAGATAGATATGGAACAAGCCAGTAACAGACACAAATCCAATGCTTCTTTGTTTGACCAGATTGCGGGCTTTGCCGGAGCTATGGGTATGATAGGAACTCTTATAGGTCTTGTTGCAATGCTTCTAAACATGAGTGACCCCTCAGCTATCGGTCCTGCTATGGCGGTTGCATTGCTTACGACAATGTATGGTGCCATGCTTGGAAATATAGTCGGAGCCCCGATTGCAAATATACTTCTTATAAGAGACAGTGATGAAATCCTGCTTAAAACTTTGATCATAGAAGGTATCATGTCTATCCAGGCAGGTGACAACCCAAGAAATTTAGAATCCAAACTTTTGGCATTTTTACCTCCAAAAGACAGAGTCAGTCAGTTTGACAAATGATAGGATAAATTATGGCAAAAAAGTGTCCTGAACCGGATTGTCCGAAGTGTCTGCCGGGATGGTTGGCGGCATTTGGTGACTTGATGTCACTGCTTTTGACTTTCTTTGTTTTGCTTCTTTCCATGTCGAGCATGGATGCCAAAAAAATTCAAGAAGCCATCGGTTCATTGGCGGGTGCTTTGAGTGTACTTGAGGGCGGAACAAAGATGGAGATAAGCAGAGAAAAAGTAGAGCTCCCCTCAGTCCAGGAGATAAGAATAAGTAAAGAAAAAATCCAACAAAAAAATATAGAGAGCCAATTTCAAAAAACATTAACCGAAGTTAATGAAATGTTAAAAACCACTGGAAGCCCTGATATAGTTCTTGAAGAAGCTGAAAAAGGATTCCTTTTAAGGCTTCCCGCAACTCTGCTTTTTGCTCCCGGAGATGCAAGGATCATAAATGATGACGCAATACTCTTTTTAAAAAGAATTTCTCTTATCATACAAAAACTTCCAAAAAATATAACCGTAGATGCCATAGGCTACACCGACACTACTCCTCCACCTGTCAACAGTCCGTATAAAGACAATTGGGAACTTTCTGCAGCCAGGGGAGTTTCAGTGGTAAAAGAACTCATAAAAGACGGAGTCGACCCTAAAAGACTAAAAGCTTCTGGAAGAGCTTCAAACAACCCTGTAGCTTCCAATGCAACGGATGAAGGAAGAGCTAAAAACAGAAGAGTTGAACTTTATTTCTTTTC
>CAZMKH010000274.1:0-2206 GCA_964566455.1 uncultured Campylobacteraceae bacterium
CTTACTCCGCTTTGCAAAAGTATGCTAAATAAAAGTATGATTTCAACCGTAACAGCTGAAAAAGTTAAAAGATAACTGCCATAAGGCTCACTGATTCTGTGTGCAAGAATTTCAGCTATTTCAGATACCGTTATAGAAAGTAAACCGATTGATAATGCAGAAAGTATTGTAGCCAATCCTGCGTTTTGGGCATGATCAAAGTAGAGTGCAAGCAAGGCAAAAATTATGCCGCCGACCAAATCCCAGTACTCTCTTATGTAGCTATTACTACTCGAGTCGGGTTCATCACTCAAAATAGACTCCTTTCATCTTTAATTTCTTTCATTTCATTTAAAAATGTAAATATATCCTTTTTTTCTTTATTTAAAATAAGAAAAAAATTATAATTTTCTTTGGATAATTGTATTATATCATAAAAGTCAGTATATGTTTTTACTTCGATGTTGTTATATTTTTCTTTATATTCACAGGGAACCAGCAGAATATTTTTTGCATATTTTGCATATGCGTTTAAGTGTCTTACCTCTTTTTTAATATGCTTATCATCAACTTCTTCTATAAAGACTTTTCCGGTTTGTCCAAAATCTTTTATATTTAAAGCATTGTCAACAAACATAGGTCTAAAATGCTTTGTTAATTTAATTTCAGCCAGAGAAAAAGATAGTGACAGCTTTTTTAAAAATTTTATAGATTTGTTTAACTCGTTCAAAAATAACGATGGCAAATGGACATCTTTATAATATGTATCTTCATAAATAAAATCCATTGTAAAGAGCATTTGTTTAATTACTTTTACAAAATTGATATTTGTCTCTTCTATTGACAGGTAAGCCGGATAAATATTGTTAAGCACTTTTTTATCGGAAGAAATAAAAACTGTATTGTCATCGGCATTGACAATTTGTAAAAAATTATCAAATGTATCATCACTTAAAAAAAGTATATCTTTTGTTGAAGTTATACTTTTTAGTATTTCAAAGGTTATATCATCACATAAAAAAAATTTTGATTCAAGTTGTATGGTTTTGTATCTAAGATATCTTATTATGGCTTTTTCAACCGTGTCTACCTGTATCCACGCTATTTCATTATCTGTGATATCAGGTTTTTTATCGCTTATAATGGCATATGCACCGTTTTGGATGGCATTTTGTATATCTTTACCGTCTTTGCATATGTAGGCATCAGCTCTTTTTATCTGTTTGGCATCAGTTTTTAGCTGATCTATATAAGTAATTGACGGAAAGTTTAAAAGTTCCCCGTCAATTATTTTTGCTAAACTTTCTATCCTCATCCAACAGACGAACCGCTCGCAACTCTGTTTTGGGGTCTCATTAATGAAAGAGAATTTTTGTCTTTTGCCGCAAGCAACATACCTTCACTTTTATAACCGAATATCTTAGCAGGTTTTAAGTTGGCTACAACACATATCTGAGTATTTACCAACTCTTCAGGTTTATAGTATGCTTTTATTCCGGCAATTATTTGCCTTGGTTTTTCTTCACCCAAATCAACCTGAAGTTTTAAAAGCCTGTCACTTCCTTCAATTTCAACGGCTTCTAAAATTGTTCCTATCTTAAGTTTTGTTTGAAAAAACTGATCTATGGTTATGATACCGCTCTCCTCTTTTTTTGTTTCGGCTTTTTTTTCAGTTTTTATCTCCCTGCTTGCAGTAGGTTCGGGGGATTCCATAAGCATTTTTTCTATCTTTGGGAAAAGGGGTGGGATTTTCGTAAGTTTTGTACTTTGGATTAGTTCAAAATTATATATATATTTTTCGTAGCTGTTTGTATCTATATCTATACCAAAAACTCCGGCTATCTTTTGTGTATTTTTCGGCATAACAGGATGAAGCAAAATAGTCACTTTTACCAATAGATTGGCAATGAGTGCCACAAGTGCCATAGCTTCTTCCTCTTTGTCTTCTTTCATCATTTTCCAAGGTTCATATATGGCAATGGATTGGTTTGCGATAGTCAAAATTTTCCATAATCCCTCAAGGTATCTGTTTAACTGCATATCAAATATATAGCTTTGCAATCCTTCAATAATCTCTTTTGCTGCATCCAACTCTTTTTTGTGATATTTCTTGACATCTTTAGAGTCAATTTTCATGTCAAAATATTTACCGCTCATTCCCAAAACTCTGTTTACCAAGTTGCCCAAGTCATTTCCAAGGTCGGAATTTATTCTGTCCATCAAAGCT
>CAZMKH010000275.1:0-2204 GCA_964566455.1 uncultured Campylobacteraceae bacterium
ATCATGATAAAATACTTTCATTGAATATTCTCCTTTCCAAGAAGCAAAGCTCCTTTACAATTGTCCTCACTTCGTTGCGGAGTTTCGCTTCGCTGTACCCTCTCACTAAAGCTTTGCCTTTGGCAAGAGAAACATTCAAGATTTTTATTTTTATTGATATTGTATGGAAAATGTGAATGTTTCATTATGCTACCTTTCCGTGTTTATTGTATTGTATGGATATTGATGATGTTGGAACATATCTTTGACCATATTGATGTTTGTGTGCTATGCCTATCTTAATATATGCTGCCAAAGATAAAACTCCCAAAGTCAAAAATATAACAGTAACAACTTTTTTGGCTTTTTTCAGATTGGCTCTTGTTTGTTTTGGATTGTCACCGTCAAACCAGCCCCATTTCACACAAAGTCTGTAAAGCCCTATAGCCCCATGAAATTCAACAGCTAAAAGAAGAAGTATATAAAGCGGCCAAAACCAGTCACTTACAACTCTGTCACTTGATGCATAAGGTCCTATTTTATCAGCTTTGGTCATTATGGTGTAAAGGTGAACAGAACCCAAAAAGAACATTGCAAACCCTGTATAAGCCTGGATAAACCACATCTTGGTATCATCGTGTCCCATCAGGTTCATACTTGTTTTAAATGTTTTATACTGTCTGTAGTTGATGGGGAATTTTCTCATTGCAAGTCCGGCGTGAATGATAAAAATAACAAACACTATAAAAACGGAAATGCTAACTAGAATCGGTTTTCCCTCTCCAAAGATAAATTGGCCTTCAAACATCTTTGTAATATCATACATGGCATTGTTGCCCAATAGTATGGATGAAACAAAGATCATATGAGCCCACATGAAGAGACCTAGAAACAGTCCTGTTGCACTTTGATAAAAATCAAGTTTGGCAGGAATTCTACTCTTTCTTCTCTCCTCGCTTACGCCTGTTAAGCTTTCTATAATGTCAGCCTTTTCCAAAGCAGATCCTTTAAGATGAATTTGTCTTACACAACCTCTACATTGTTGAAATATAGGCTGTTTAGGACATAACTTAAGAGTATTTTACTCTTTAAAATATAAATTTTGTTTTAAGTTAGAGTCTTTTTTTTGCAAAATTAATATTTTAGGGGTCAGGTGATTAGTTATTAGATTTTTTTGACATTGTTTACACATTTGCAAACTGAGTTTAGGTTGCAGGGTTTAGGGTTTAGTCTTGCTTTTTATCCCTTTGTTTCGTAGATATATGTAGAGTACTAACGATAATGCTATCATTATAATAGAAAGGAGTTGACCCATAGTCATCCAGCCGCAACATATAAAACCGAGTTGAATATCCGGTTGTCTATAAAATTCAGCAGTAAATCTAGCTATTCCATACAATATACCGTATAATATGATAAGTTCTCCATTAAATTTCTTGTGTTTTCTGTATAAAAATAGTAGTATAAATACCAAAAATCCTTCCAAAAATGCTTCGTATAGTTGAGAAGGATGTCTTAAAACACCATCAACATATATCCCCCAAGGCTCGTCCGTCACTCTTCCTATAAGTCTCTGGTTTAAAAAGTTACCGATTCTTCCAAATATATATCCTACAGGTACAGCAATAGCCACCACATCCATAAGCAACCAAAAATTTTTCTTATATTTTTTTACATACAGATATGAACCCAGTAAAAACCCTATGACTGCTCCATGGTAACTCATACCACTGATACCGACAAATTTACCATCCATAAAGGGGTTAAATATTTGCCAGGGATGTGTTAGGTAGTATGCAGTATGAGGGTCATAAAAAAGTATATATCCAAGTCTTGCCCCCAGTATGACACCTACCTCTACCCAAATAAAATAATTATCAAGCTCTCCTTGTGTTATAGGTAATTTATCGTGCTTTACAATCCATTTTGCCATATATAAAGCAGATATAAGTGCTAAAACATACATTATTCCGTACCAATGTACACTTATACTTCCTATATTGAATGCTATCGGTGAAAAATTTTGATATATATGGTTCCAGTATTGCATTTTGTTCCTTTAAAAAAAGTGAATAGCGTGTAGTGTGTAGAAAATCTACCTACTACCTGCTACGTACTACGCACTTCATAACACTTTCGCTATCAACTCTATGGGGTTTTTAAAGACAATTTTTGAGTTGTTATAGTGAAGTGAATTTGTTATCTGCATTCTGCATGCACTGCAC
>CAZMKH010000276.1:0-2201 GCA_964566455.1 uncultured Campylobacteraceae bacterium
AAAAAATAGTGTGAAAAAGTTCACCTTTTTTTAAAAGTTTGTATAAGGGTTTATCTTTCGAAAGTAAATGACTCTGCCCGATAAAATTATCAAGCTCCTTGGGCTGCAATACAGTAGTAAGATTTAGGCTCATTTTTTTCTATGTAAAAAGTCATGCAGACTTTGATACTCACTTTTGGTAAGATATCTGGTTTTTCCCTCTTTTAACATTCCAAGATCAATTCCGCCGAAACTTACTCTTTTAAGGTCAGTTACATTGGAGTCAAAATAGGCAAAAAAACGCCTAAGTTCCCTGTTTTTACCTTCGTTTATGGCAACTTTCAGTTTTGAAAAAGTTGGAGAATTTTTTATGATTTTGTATCCCAAAAAGGGTTGTATCTGCATAGATTCGATTTTGCTGTCTTTGTGTCCGCCCACTTTGGAGTCGATAAATACACCGTTTTTCATTGCTTCTTCCATAGCTTCGGTTACTTCACCTTCGATCTTTAGATAATAAATTCTCTCAAGGTTGCTGCTCATAAGTTCTGTGGCTACATTTGGTGAGTCGGTAAGCAGCAAAAGTCCTTCACTTGCAAAGTCAAGCCTGCCTACAGGAAGATAGTGAGAAAATTTTTTAGGCAGAGAGTCATATATGGTTTTTCTTCCTCTGTCATCTTTTTTTGTGACCAGTTCACCCTTTCTTTTATGATAAACGATAACTGAGAAGTGATCTTTTCTGTAAAGTCTTCTTCCTTTTATATGTATCTTGTCACTAAAATCAACCTTGGTAGAGAGGTTGGTAACCACTTTATTGTCAATGGTAACTTCGCCGTTTTTTATCAGTTCGTCAGCTTCTCGTCTTGAATATCTCGTATTGTGAGATATCATTTTATTGAGTCGTATTTTTTCCAAAATTTTCCTTTATTTTATTCCGGCTTCAACTAAATGATGGATATGCAAAGCACCTTTTATGTGTTTGTCTTTATCTGTGATGCCAAGTATTTGTATCTTATACTTTTCTATCTCTCTAAGGGCATCACTTGCAAGCATATTTTCATCATTTATGGTTTTTGGCTCTTTGCTTGCATATAAAAATGCCGGTTTTTCTATATCAAAATCCTCTTTTTGCAAAGCTCTTCTAACATCCCCATCACTTAAAACGGCTACAAGTTTTTTATCCCCATCGATTATAAAAGCATTTCCGAGTCTTCCTTCGCTCATAACAATTACAGCTTCTTTCATAGGAGTATTTTTCTCACAAATTGGTAAAGACTCTTTTTGCATAATATCTTTGACTTTTACAAAAAGCTTTTTGCCAAGCGAGCCTCCAGGGTGGAAAGAGGCAAAATCCTCTTTTTTAAATCCTCTTTTTTTCATCAAGCAAACTGCCAGTGCATCACCCAAAGCCAAAGTCAAAGTGGTTGAGCTTGTCGGAGCGGTATTTAGAGGACATGCCTCTTTTTGTATATCGATAGATAAAAAAACATCAGCATATCTTCCCAAAGTCGTATCTTTGCTTTTTGCCATAGCGATAAGCGGTATATCAAATCTTTTAAGATGAGGCAAAAGCCTTATAAGCTCTTCACTCTCTCCGCTGTAACTGATAGCAAGCACGCTGTCACCTTTGCTTATCATGCCAAGATCACCATGCATAGCTTCAGTGGGATGGATAAAAAAGCTGCTGGTTCCCGTACTTGCCAAAGTAGCTGCAATTTTGGCTCCAATGAGTCCGGACTTTCCAACTCCCGTTACTATGAGTTTACCTTTTGTATTGTAGGCAATTTCCACAGCCTTTTCTATCTCGCCATCTAAAGCATCAGATGCTCTAAAAAGTTCATTTGCCTCGGTTTGTAAAACATCTTTGGCAATTTCGATAAAATTCATATTATCTAACCTTACAGTACAAAAATAGTAGGAACAACAGTAGGATATTTTTTCATTTTTCTAAACACATGTTTCCTGACCGCCTGCCTTAGAGCATTTTCGACTGCTTTTGGATTGCCAAGCATCGGCTCTTTGGCATTTATAAGAAGTTGGTCAAGTATATCTTCAACCTCTTTTGAAAATTTTTGCATATCTTTATCCGCTACCAAGCCGTAACTTAGTACTTTTGGTTTTCCTATGAGTTTGTTTGTACTTTTGTCTATCTGAGCTATGACTGAGACTATACCCGCTTCAGCCAATTTTTGCCTGTCTATTACGACATCATTTTCTATCTGTTT
>CAZMKH010000277.1:0-2195 GCA_964566455.1 uncultured Campylobacteraceae bacterium
AAAATATTTCTCAAATCTTTCTCATTTATTATATGACTTGCTTCTTTTTTTAATATTTCATTTGCACAAAAAGCTACTTTTATTTTTGCATATTTAAACATAGAGATATCATTGGCTCCGTCACCGACTACCATACAGTCTTGCGGTGAAATTTCAAGGATGCTTTGCAGTCTTTTGAGCATATCCCCCTTGCTAAACCCAAACATCATATCTCCGCCGACTTTGCCGCTTAAGACCCCATCCTTTTCATGCAAGATATTTGAAAAAGAGGCATCATAACCTAATATATCTTTTGCATAGTCGGTGGCATTTCTAAAACCGCCGCTAAAAACTACTATTTTATAGTCTCTTTTTTTTAAATCTTTTATAGTCTCTTTCGCTCCGGTCATATAGGGAAGATTGTGACAAATATCATCAACTTTTTCTTTTTTTAATCCTTTTAGCAAAGCCACTCTTTGAATCAAACTCTCAAAAAAATCAAGCTCTCCCGCCATTGCTTTTTTTGTTATATAAGAAACTTCTGCCTTAAAACCAAGCTCATCGGCTAAAAAATCTATAGTTTCTCCATCCATCAGCGTAGAGTCAAAATCAAATACACAAAGTTTCACAAAAAAATCCTTACCTCTAAATCCTAAAATCTAAATCCTAAGCTCTTATATGATATAATACTAAAAAATATTTAAGAAATGGGTTAAAGATGATAGAGAGTTTCATAAAGAAGTTGCATAGTGGCAGTTTTTTAAGCCTGGAAGTCACGCCTCCTCATGCTCCGACATTGGATAACATAATAGAAAATATAAAAAAATATGAATTGGACAGGGTGGTTGACGGATTTAGCACTACTGACAATCCTCTTGCAAGATTGAAATACGACTCTATGTTTTCTGCCCTTAAAATACAACAAACTTTTAATAAACCATGTATCACCACCATGAGCATGAGAGACAGAAATAAGATAGCCCTTCAATCAGATCTTCTCGGGATGAATGACTTTGATCTTAGGCTTATTTTGGCTCTTACCGGAGATCCTGCAAAATCAAGTGATCAGCCAAATGCAAAAGCTGTAAATGAAGGACGAAGCACACTTTTACTCGATATGATAAAATGTTTCAACTCCGGTATAGACTACTCAGGAAAACCCTTTAAAATAACTCCTAAAAAAATATATCCCTTTGCAGTAACAAATGCTTATGCAAAAAACAGCAAAACTCTATATAAAAATATGCTCACAAAACTATCACACGGTGCAAATGCCATTATAACCCAGCCTGTTTATGACAAAGATAATGCAAAAATGCTTTTAAAAATTTTTGAAGATGCGAAAAAAGATACCGAGTTTTTGGAAAATGACCCTGTTCTAATTCTTGGATTTTTTCCTATAACAAGACTGAGAACAGCACAATTTTTAAATTCTCATGTTCCCGGTATTCATGTGCCTGTTTACTGGATGGAAAAGTTGCTGCATGCAAAAGAAGTTTCACCCGAAGAAGAGTTGAGAGTCGGTATAGAGCTTAGCAAAAAAACTTTTGACGAGATTTACAATGTAGGCAAAAAAGTACATCTGATGTCGGCAAATCATTTTGAAATCATTAAAGAGATATTGGGATAAAAGGTTGTTATGATTTAACAACCTTTTATCCCTAAAAATCCCTCTTCAACAGGGCATTTACATTTAAAATTGTAACTATACTATCCTCCATCTTTCCAATACCGAAAATCATATTGTTACTGTCTTCATCCTTATTAAAAGTCTCAGGCGGAGTTTCAATATCAGACTGATTTATCCTGATGGCTTTTGTGAGCCTATCTATAACAAATCCCGCTTCATTGTTTTCAGTCTTTATCACGATATACCTTGTATCGTCATTTTGCGGAATCGGAGGAAGTCCAAATTTTCTTCTAAGATCTATCAAAGGCAAAATACTACCCCTCAGGTTGAAAACTCCCAATACATAATCAGGTACACTTGGAACTTTTGTGCACTCGATAGGCTTTATAATTTCTTGAATATTTAGTATCGGAACGGCCAACTCTTCATTGCCGACTATAAAGCCGACAAGTTGCATTATATTTTCACTATCTTTTTTATCACCCTCATTTTGTTGTTCTTGCTGCTTTTGCAAAATTGATTTTAATTTTTCACTCATTTTTTACTCCATAGGAAGTTTTAAATTTTTCTTAACAACATTTGCCAA
>CAZMKH010000278.1:0-2193 GCA_964566455.1 uncultured Campylobacteraceae bacterium
TGATTTTGTATAAACAAGTCCGTAAGTTTGGGTAGCATAGCCAAGAAAAAAAAGAGACCCCAGGAAGATACCGGATTTTACAAGTGTTTTATCAAGCTGCTTTATATATTTTAGTGACAGTAAAAACATTAGTATAAAGCTGAGGAAGAAGCGTAAAAACAAAAATGCAAATACAGGTATATCCTTGATAGCATCCTGGACGATTACAAATGTCGCACCCCAAGAGAGTGCAACCGTAAAAAGAACAATATCCGCCCCAAATTCTCTAAATTTTTCCACTATCATTTTTTTCATTTTGGGATTATACCAAAATTATATCAATCTTCGAGATGTTTGGTATAAAACTTTTTTGCAATAAACACCATTTAAGAAAAATTAAGTAAAATGTTAAATCAGAAAAATTTTAAGGAGAACGCATGAAGAAAATTTTAGTTGCAATACTTGCATTTTTAAGTCTAAATGTAATGGCATCAGATCTAAATCTGTGGAAAAAGTCCACTTTGAACGAGATACTTCAAAGAGGTGAGCTTAGAGTCGGTATGGAGCCTGGATATATGCCTTTTGAGATGAAAGACAAAAAAGGCAAGATTATAGGTTTTGATGTGGATGTAGTCAGAAAAATGGCAAAAGATATGGGTGTCAAGCTAAAAATAGTTCCAACAGCCTGGGATGGTATCATTGCAGGACTACTAGCAGGAAAGTATGATATCATAGTTTCAGGTATGACTATTACTCAAAAAAGAAATCTAAAAATCAACTTTGCCAACCCATATATCAGTATAGGTCAGACTATGCTTGTTAGAGCAAGTGTGGCAAAGGGTAAAAAATCTTGGAAAGATTTGGACAAGCCTCAATATACTATCGTTACAAAGCTTGGTGTAACAGGTGAGATAGCTACTAGAAGAATGTTTAAGCATGCAAAGATAAGAACATTCGATACTGAAGCTGATGCAGTTCAGGAGCTCTTAAACGGAAAAGCAGATGCATTTGTATATGACAAACCATACAATGCTATGTTTATGGCAAAAAGAGGCGGAAAAGGTATAGTTTTCTGGGATAAAGACCTTACATTTGAACCACTTGGCTGGGCTGTTAGAAAAGGAGACCCTGACTTTTTGAACTGGCTTGATAATTTCCTAAATCAAATCAAGCATGACGGTACTTATGACAAAATCTACAACAAATGGTTTAAAGATATCTCTTGGTTGAAAAGAGTTCAATAGTAAATGGCACGAAAAAAAGAGTCAATTTTAAAAAATAAAATCTTCGGTCACTTTGTGGCCGGAGGTTTCTACTTTGCACTTTTGTTTGCTCTTTATGTGGCTGCCACCCATATGAATTATGTTTGGAAATGGAACAGTGTTCCAAAATATTTTGCATATGAAAAAAAGGTGGAATTAACTGCTCCTTTTGATGGTACGGTAAAGGTAAATGGCGACAAGGTAACCGTCATAAGTGAAGACGGTACCAAAAAAGTTATAAATACTGACGGCTACAAGATAGATGTGAAAGATGGAGATGAAGTATATGAAGGCGATACACTTGCCTACTATACCAAATGGACATCCGGACCTTTGTTAAAAGGCTTGTATGTAACATTAGAGATATCTCTTTATGCTGCTATTTTGGCTTTTATAATTGGGTGGATACTCACATTTATGAGAATAAGCGGCTTTCAGTTTTTGGATGATATTGCAACGGTTTATATCACCATCATAAGAGGAACTCCTCTTTTGGTTCAGATATTTATCTTTTACTTTATCATTGCTACTATTTTCAATCTCGAAAGATTTGTAGCGGGAGCTGCATCCCTGGGTCTTTTTTACGGAGCATATATAGCTGAAATTTTAAGAGGTGCAATACAATCAGTCGATAAAGGACAAACAGAAGCTTCAAAATCTCTTGGAATGAACTATGTCCAAACAATGGGATATATCATAATGCCCCAGGCATTAAAAAGAGCTTTGCCTGCACTTGTAGGAGAAATTATAGCTCTTGTAAAAGATTCATCTTTGGTTTCAGTTATTTCTATAACAGACCTTACAAAAGTAGGTAGAGAGATAGTGGCCAATACTTTTTCACCGTTTGAAACATGGCTTGTAGTAGCTGCGATGTATTTTTCCATAACTTTCACACTCGCTGTCATAGGACATAAGTATGAAAAGAAACTTAAAGCAAAAGGCGGCTTTTAAA
>CAZMKH010000279.1:0-2178 GCA_964566455.1 uncultured Campylobacteraceae bacterium
TTGTAACTCTCTTGATATTTTTGATACTGGGCTATCTTTTTAAGAAGTTCATTTTTACTTACAAGATCCATTTTGGTTAAAAGAACTATATGGGGAGTCTTTTTTTTATTTAGTTTCAAAAAATTTTCATACTCTTCAATTCTATCTTTTACGGAAGCCAAAAATAAAATAAGATCACAATCCCCTATGGCTTTTAAAGCCTCTTCGAGCATAAACTGGTTTAAAAGTCTCTCTTTTTGATGGATACCTGGAGTATCTATGAAGATTATCTGAGTATTTTTATGCATCACTATAAAATTCATTCTTTTTCTGGTTGCATTTGCCTTGTGCGACACAAGAGCCAGTTTTTCGCCAATCAGCCAGTTTAAAAGCGAACTTTTTCCACTGTTTGGTCTGCCTACAACCGAAACAAAGCCTGCTTTGGTTTCTTTATCACTCACAGAATATACCTTGAAACTTCTTCATCTTCAATAACTTCATCAAGTTTTTTATGTACCAACTCTTTTGTGACGGTTATAGTCTCACCTTTATGCTCATCCGCATCAAAACTTATCTCTTCCAATACTCTTTCGATAACGGTATGAAGCCTTCTAGCACCTATATCTTCAGTTTTTTCATTTGTTATATGAGATATTTTTGCCATTGCTTTGATAGCTTCATTATCAAACTTAAGCTCAACTCCCTCAGTACTTAAAAGTGCCTCATACTGTCTAAGAAGTGAATTTTTAGGCTTTGTTAGTATTTGATAAAGTACATCTTCATCAAGTGAGCTAAGCTCTACTCTCAAAGGAAATCTTCCTTGAAGCTCCGGTATCAAATCACTTGGCTTTGTCAAATGAAATGCACCTGCAGCGATAAAAAGTATATGGTCACTTTTAACCACACCATGTTTTGTATTGATACTGCTTCCTTCTACGATAGGCAGAAGATCTCTTTGGACACCCTCTTTACTCGGGTCCTGTCTTGAATTGTTTTTTTGACTGACTGCAATTTTATCTATCTCATCTATAAAAACAATCCCGCCGTTTTCAACTCTCTTCAAAGCTTCGCTTTTTACCAAATCCATATCCAAAAGTGTTTCGCTGGCTTCATTTTTTAGTATCTCTTTTGCTTCTCTTACAGTTACCTCTTTTTTTATCTTCTCTCTGCCGCTGCCAAGAATTTTGATAAATGACTCTTGAACTTTGATAACTTCAGGAGGCAGTGAACTATCTGCATCACCACCGAAACCTCTTTGTATTTCAAGCTCTATTTTAAGATCGTCCAAATCTCCGTTTCTAAACTTTTGAAGCATCCTGTTGTAACTTTTTTCATAATCCTCTTTTTTTTCAGCGGTTGCACCCTTTGGCAAAGGAGGCAAAAGTTTTTCAAGTATCTTTTTTTCTATATAACTCTCTATAGAGTCTTTGTTTTTCTCTTTATGTTCACTTTTTACAAGATTGATAGCATTTGAAACCAAGTCTCTTATCATAGACTCTACATCTCTTCCTACAAAACCGACTTCAGTATATTTGCTGGCTTCCACTTTGACAAAGGGAAGACTAAGCATCTTGGCAAGTCTTCTTGCAATTTCTGTTTTACCGACACCGGTTGAACCTATCATAAGGATATTTTTAGGCATTATCTCATCTTGCATCTCTTTTGGAAGTTGCATTCTTCTGTATCTGTTTCTAAGAGCTATGGCAATAGCCTTTTTTGCCTCTTTTTGACCTATGATATACTCATCAAGATATGAAACTATCTCTTTTGGAGTTAAATTCATTTGCTTTCATCCTTTTGTTCTAAAGTATAGATATTGATATTTGTATTTGTATATATGCAAAGCTCTCCGGCAATTTTCAAAGACTCTTTTACGATGCTCTCTTCATCTAAATCGGAGTGCTTCTTAAGAGCCCTAGCGGCACTGATGGCAAAATTACCGCCGCTTCCTATAGCAGCTATACACTTATCTTCAGGCTCTACCACGTCACCGGTTCCGCTTAGGATAAATATATGTTTTGTATTTAAAACTATCATCATAGCTTCAAGTCTTCTAAGATACTTATCTTTTCTCCACTCTTTTGAAAACTCAATAGCAGCCTTTAAAAGATCACCTTTTCTCTGCTCTAAAATGCCTTCAAACATATCAAAAAGATTGAATGCATCTGCCGTGCTTCCGGCAAATCCTGCCAAAACTTT
>CAZMKH010000280.1:0-2162 GCA_964566455.1 uncultured Campylobacteraceae bacterium
TTATAAATCTCTCTTTTTGTATCGAAAAGTTTCGGATATCTATATGTTTTTGCTCCGTATGGACAAATGTATGAGAATAACCTGCATTTTTATACCCGTCCATACTTTCATGGAGTTTTATATGCCGTGCATACTCTATCATAGAAAACTCCTGCTCTTTTAGAAGATGATCTTTCATCTGCAAAAAATAGAAAAAGCCGGCAGCCAAAATCAGAAGCGCTACACTGACGAAATAAGTAATGAAAAACTTCAAAAAGGCTTTTTTTTCATGATTTTCCAAGGCGGTATCCTATCCCTTTTATAGTAGTTATTGGCAATCCAATCTTTCTCAGTTTGTTGATATAGACACGGAGTGACGCTTCACTCATCTCTCTTCCATCCCCCAAATACTCTAAAATCAACTCTTTTTCTATCGTTTTATCAATGTTTTGAAAAAAGAGTTTTGTGGCTTTCAACTCCATCGGCGCCAAAGGGATAAACTCACCGTTTTTGTAAAGCTCCTGCTTCTCTATCGAAAAACGAAAATCATCCAAAGTGATTTCACTCTCATAGGTTTTATACGCTTTTTTCAATATCGCCTTTATGCGCACCAAAAGCTCATCGAAATCGAAAGGTTTTTTGATGTAATCATCCGCACCCGCTTCAAATCCGTGCGAAAGGGAGTCTATGTCGGTAAGTGCTGTTATAAAGATAGCAGGTGTATCATCACCACTCTCTCGTAAACTCTCAAGTAGTTCAAAACCGTTTATGTATGCGACATTGACATCAAAAAGAAAAAGATCGAAGCTTTGCTCATAAGTTGTTTCAAGTGCTTCTTCACCGTTTATGGCATGCACGACCTCGAACCCTTCACTTTCTAAAAGTACAACAAGGGTTTCAGCTAAGATCGTATCATCTTCTAAAAGGAGAATTTTTTGCGAATACATTGCTTACTGTCGTCCTCTTTGAATACCGTTTCCCTGTCCGCTTTCATCAAGACCACAGCAACCATTTGCCAGGAGCTAACACCTCTTGCACAGAGTATATCGTAAAGGTCCTGAATCTTTGTCTTAGATTTTAGGAGCATTATATCAACACCTCTTCTTCTTTTAACTCTTCTATATCATCTTTTTTTATACTCCAGATAAAGACAAGTGGTATAAACAAAAGTGTTAAAAATGTTCCAACAATCAAACCACCAATGGCAACGGCACCAAGAGGAGCAAGTCTCTCTAGTCCTATTGCAGAACCAAGTGCGACAGGAAGCATACCTGCTGATGTTGCAAACGCAGTCATTAAAACCGGTCTCGTTCTGATTTTAATACTCTCAATCATAGCTTCAGTTTTACTCATACCGACTTGCATCTTCTCTATTGCAAAATGTATAAGTAAAATTGCATTATTTACAATAATACCACTTAAGAGTATAAAACCCATCATTGCTGGCATAGATGTATGATAATGCATAATAAGCATCATCCATGAGGCACCTATGATAGTCAAAGGAATAGATAAAATTATCATTAAAGATATCTTTATAGAATTAAACAAGGTAATAAGTGTAAAAAAGATAAGTACAACTGCAAAACCAATAGCACCTATCATCCTGCTGGCTGCACTTTTAAATTGTTTTATATCACCTGTTTGCTCCATTTCAACCCCTTGGGGTAGAACTTTTCCTTTAAAAGCTTCATCAAAACTACTCATAATGTGTGAAATTGCTGCTTTTTCTCTAAAACCATAAACATTGAGAGTATATTTTAATCCCTCTCTTGTAATGAGTGAAGGTTCATTGATAGATTTAAAAGTTATTATATCACTCAGTGGGATTTTACCTTTTTTAGTACTTATCAAGTAAGATTTTAATCTCTCGATATTGTCTCTTTTATCCTCATCTACCCAAACTCTTATATCAAAATCTGTACTGTTTTGTAGATAAAAAGATGCAGCTTTTGCACCTCTTACAAATGTTTGAAGCTGTTTTGATATATCTTCATTACTCAAACCATAGTAAGCTGCTTTTTTCTCATCTATTTCAAACTCATATACTTTTTTATTGTTTTGCCAAGTTTTTGAAACAGAGACGACTCCAGCTGTTTTGTGCATTGCATCAGCTACCATATCTCCAGCTTTTTGCAGGTTTTTCAAATCATCACTATAAAGAGTAACATCAATATTTGCCC
>CAZMKH010000281.1:0-2160 GCA_964566455.1 uncultured Campylobacteraceae bacterium
TATTTTTATCTATCTTGGTTGCCAAAAAAAGAGCGGAAAAAATCTCCTTTGTTTGCATATTTTTATGTTGAGAAGTGATGTATCTTGATAATTGACTCTTTTTTGAATCTGTTTTAGCATTTACCATCTTTATATCATAAATAGGAGCAAAAAAGCCTTTTAGATATTTATAAAATGATAATTTTCTTGTATCAACTTTACATTGTATGATACTATTTTGTTTTAGCTTATTTTTCCAACTGATACCAAAAAATTTTATACCATTATCGACTTGAAGTTTTAAAATATTGTATTTTTTTCCTGATTTTGTTATCTTGGGATAGATGCTCAAAACTTCTGCCGTTATGGGATGATATTTGATAGAAGTAAAACTTTTATAGTTTTGGTATTTAAAGAAAAGGTGTATGCTAAAAAGAGTTATCAAAGATAGAGTCAGGATAAAAAAATGCTTTCTATCCAACTCCAGTTTTTCCAAGCTATAACCCTGAAGGTATCTCTATCTTCGTCTCTTTGATGTCTTCATATACTATCTCTACAGGAATTGCACCCTTGTCAACAAATCTTGTACAACTCTTTTGAAAAACAAGGTCAGCCACACCTACAGGACCGTTTCTGTTTTTTCCTATGATGATCTCGGCATCCTCTTCAGGTTTGGCAAAAAAGTTGCTTTTATACTCTTTTCCCTCATTTCTTGCCTTCATCTCTTTTTCTTTCTCTTCTCTCATGCGATACACATCATCTCTGTAAACAAAAAGTATAAGATCGGCATCCTGCTCTATCGCCCCGCTCTCTCTAAGGTCACTTAGCATCGGTCTTTTATCGCTTCTGCTCTCTAGGCTTCTGTTTAGCTGTGAAAGAGCAATGATAGGCATATTTAATTCTCTTGCCAAAAGTTTTAGACCTCTGCTTATCTCAGAGACTTCCAAATGTCTGTCTTTGCTTCCGGTTCCACTCATAAGCTGAAGATAGTCAATGATGGCAAGTGAAATTTCAGGGTGGTTTGTTTTTAGTTTTCTAAGTTTGCTTCTTACATGATGGATGTCTACCAACCCGTTGTCATCTACAAACAGTTTGGAGTTGCTCATATCATCCATCGCACTTGAAAGCCTTGAGAGTTCATCATCATTCAAATCACCGATTTTCAACTTTTGTAAAGGTATGGAAGTAATGGAGCTAAGCATTCTAAGCATAAGTTGCTCTGCCGGCATCTCAAGAGAAAATATAGCCACTCCAAGCTTGTCTTTGATAGCTTTTTCAGCCAAATTCAGTGCAAAACTTGTTTTCCCCATTGCAGGTCTTGCGGCTATAATGATAAGGTCTCCCTCTCCAAAGCCGGTTGTCAACTCATTTAATTTTCTAAAACCTGTATCAACTCCGACAACTCCCTGATTGCCTCTTTTTTTCATCTCTTCTATGTGTTTTAGAGTTGACTCAACTATCTGGGGTGAATCTCTAAAATCACTACTGTTTGCTTCCTCTGTAATTTTATAAAGTTTTTGCTGCACCAAATCAACCACATCAGATGAAGGCAAGTCTTTTTCAATAGCTACCTCTTTTATATCGCTTGTAAGTGAAATAAGTTCTCTTTTTATAGCCTTATCTTTTATCTCTTCAATGTATGCCGAAGTATTTGATAGAGGATTTGATGATATTATCTCCAAAAAAGCCTCTTCGTCAAAAGCATTTTTTTGATTAAGCTTCTTTTTTAAAAACTCTTCATCTATAGGCTTCTCTTCTCTTTCGCATTCTATCATAGCTTCAAAAAGATATCTGTGAAACGGCAGGTAAAAATCTTTTGGCTTCAATCTCTCCGCAACGCTCTCAAATGAAGTAGGATCGAAAATGATAGAGCTCAGGACTGCTTTTTCAAGATTGACACTGTTTAGCGTATCAAGCATCTTTTTCAGCCTCCTTTGCAGCTATTTCAACCTCTTTTACAAATCTCTCTACCAACTCATCTTCACTTAGTTTTGCTATTATTTCACCCTTTTTTATAATAAGCCCGCTTCCTTTTCCATACGCTATGGCCACATCCGCACTTTTTGCTTCACCCAGAGCATTTACCGCACAACCCATAACCGAAACATTCAAAGGTGTAGTTATATGTTCAAGCCTTTTTTCAACCTCTTCAACAGCTTTTACAAGGTTTGCCTCTATCCT
>CAZMKH010000282.1:0-2160 GCA_964566455.1 uncultured Campylobacteraceae bacterium
AGCCGATGAAGAAGAGGAACTAATCGTGCTTCTTTTATATGGGTTTGGACTGAGGATATCCGAGTTGTCAAATTTGAAAATAACGGATATAAAAGATAAATGGATAAGAGTTACGGGAAAGGGTGATAAAACAAGAAATATTCCTGTTTTGCCTCTGTTAAAAAGTAAAATTGAGTCATATTTAAATAAAAATATAAAAAAAATATATATTTTTGAGAAAAATGGAAAAAAATTAAGCGAAAATAGTCTAAGATATAAAGTCAATAAAATTTTTGCTAAAATTGGTATAAAAGTTACACCTCACCAACTTCGCCACTCATATGCAAGCGATTTGCTAAACAGTGGAGGAAGGATAAGTGATGTAAGTAAACTTTTGGGTCACAGCTCCATGTCAACAACAGAAATATATACCAAGCTTGACAGCGAGTATAAACTCAAAAATTACAAAATGGCTCATCCGCTATCAAAAAAGGAGATAACTTGAGTAAAATATCTAAGATAGTACAAAAGAAATTTTCTAATGTTTTTATAGCTGTAATTGCAGAAAAAAATGAGTATGTTCTTAGATATATTATAGTAAAAAACGGAAAAATTATCACAAATGAAGATAAAAGATTTCCTATGGATGAGGATAAAAAACTTTCATCTGATATAAAGGAATTTTTAACTTCACTGCAAAATAATTATAAGTTTGTTTATATCTCCTATCTTTTAGATTCTATCGGGCAAAACTGTATACCTACATGCAATGAAAAAGAGTTTTTAAAGTATAATATCAACAAAGAAAAAATCGTTCAGGTATGTGTGGAAAACAGATGGGCTGCATACTCTTTAAAAAGCGATATCGAGTGGATAAAAGCACTATTTGAAGAATCCGGGATAGATTTTATATTTTCTCCATTTGTGATTTTAAATGATTTTATAAAAAACAAAAAACAAAAAACAAAAAGTAATCTCTTTCTTTTATATACAGAAAATTTTATAACCCTCATGATATTTGACAAAGATGATTTGGTGTTTAGCGCTTTTTTTAAAATTCCATACAAGGAATTTGACTTTTCGCAGGATGATGAAGAGCCAAAACCGGAAGAGAGTGAGAGTATCGTTGAAGGAATAGAGTTGGACAATATCGAAAGTGAAGATGAAGAGTTTGACGGTTTTGTAGATATTACCAAACTTGACGATGATACAGGTATCGAAGAAGAGATACTTGAGAGTGCCAAAGAGGATGTGGCAACATCTACTCTTGATGACCTGGAGCTTTACGGCAGAGAGGTAGTGATATTTAAGTTTATCTCATCAGCTATAGAAGAATATTATAAAAATGACATATATGAGAGTGAATTTTTGGAAGAGATAATCATTTATAATGATTCTAATATAAGTAATGATATAATAACTATGATAGAGAATGATCTGTTTTTGGATGTAGAAATTCATTCAATTGACATAAAAGAGGAGATGATCAATATGTCTATAAAAGAGGCAAATCTTTGAGTTACAGTTTTATAAAACCAAGAAACAAAGAAATCATTGACAATATATCAAAAATGTGGCTGGCTTTTATAGCAGTGGTGGTCATTATATTGTTTGGTTTTGATCTGCTTATCAAACTAAAAGTACATTCACTGAAAAATCAAACAAAAAATTATATAGCAAAAGCACAACAGGCAAATGATATTTCAAAAACTCTTCAAAAAAAGATTGTTTTTTTGACAAAAGAAAAGTCTGTTGCCGAGGAGATTTATGCACAAAACAGTATCTTAAAAGAGAGTATCAAAAACCTTTTTGACCTTGTTCCTGATCAAATAACACTTAAAAAAGTTGTTATGAAAAAAGATTCTTTAACTCTGTATGGCATATCCCCTTCAAAAGATACATTTAACTTTTTGCTTGGGTCACCTTTAAAATCAATATTTCAAAGCAGCAATACTATATTTTATCTAAACAGTGACGGTTGGTACAGGTTTGTAAGCAGCAATAAAATCATAAATGAAGAGGATAGGCTATAAGCATGAAACACTCATGTTTCAAAAACACAAATAACAATAAAAATCATGAGGGTTTCTCTTGCCAAAGGCAAAGCTTTAGTGAGAGGAATTTTCAAGGAGCTTTGCTTCTTGCAAAGGAGATTTTTAGATGAAAAGTGTAGGCATCCTT
>CAZMKH010000283.1:0-2148 GCA_964566455.1 uncultured Campylobacteraceae bacterium
GCTGTTCAGACGAAGAGGAGCTTTCACCTTCGGAGATAAAAAATATATCTCTTATTATGGATGTCAAACTTCCGGTAAGAGTAAGGATAGGCTCCAGGAAAATGCTTTTAAAAGATGTCTTAAGTATGGATATAGGCTCGGTTATCGAGCTTAATCAACTTGCGAATGATCCTCTTGATATACTTGTAGGAGACAAAGTCATCGCTCAGGGTGAAGTTGTCATCGTTGATGGTAATTTTGGTATACAAATCTCAGAAATAGGCTCAAAAAGAGAGAGACTTGAAAAACTAAGGTAATTATAATCTTTTCTAATATATAATCCTGTAAAAAATATAGGTATGCAGATGAAAATTATGATCGCAATGAGCGGGGGAGTAGACTCTTCTAGTGTTGCTTATATACTTAAAAACCAGGGGCATGAAGTAGAGGGAGTTTATATGAAACTCCACAACAAACCAAATTATCATGAAGCCAATATCAAAAAAGTAAAAAAGATTGCTGATTTTTTAGATATAAAATATCATATTCTTGACCTTAGTAAAAAGTTTGATGAGTATGTTTACAAGCCGTTTATTGACTCATATATAAAAGGAGAAACGCCAAATCCATGCGTTATTTGCAATCGCACCATAAAGTTTGGAGAATTGATTGATTTTACCAAAAAAAGAGGATTTGACAAACTAGCTACCGGACATTATGTAAATATCAAAGATGGTTTTATAGCTGAAGCAAAAGATAAAAGTAAGGACCAAAGCTATTTTCTCTCCAATATTAAAAAAGAAAATATTCCCCATCTTTTATTCCCGCTAAATGATACACTAAAAAAAGATTTGAAAGATGCCGCATCAAAGATAGATATACTGAAGTCTTTTTCCACACAAAAAGAGAGTAGTGAAATATGCTTTGTAGACAATACCTACATAGATATACTAAAAGATTACACTCAAGTCGATATGCCGGGAAATGTTGTAGACAAAGATGGAAATATCATAGGCAGACATAAAGGATATATGTATTATACTATCGGTAAAAGACGGGGTTTTGAAGTCTTTGGTGCGCACAAACCTCATTATGTCACCAAGATAAATCCCGATACAAACGAGATAACAGTAGGCGACAAAGAAGATCTTGCGATAAAAAGTTTTTATATCAAAGATATCAATTTATTTGTAGATAAAGATGAGTTTAGTGCAGGAGTAAAAATAAGATACAGAAGCCCAAAAACTCCATGCAGCGCAAAAGTAAACAAAGAAAATTTAACTGCCTATATTACTCTTGAAGAACCTGTTTACGGACTTGCGAGTGGACAGATGGCAGTATTTTATGATGGAGATAAAGTAATTGCCGGAGGTTGGATAGTATGAGCAAAGGCGGTTGGTCATGTCCTCACAGTATAGAAGGAATTTGCGACATCATCAAAAAAGAGTGTGACCCGGGAGATAAAGGATGCGTACTTTACGGCAAGGCTCTTTTTAGCTTAGAATCTTCTCCGTCCAATGAAGCATTTGAAAAAAGGATGCAAAGAAAACTTCAAAAAATTATGAGAGAAAAAGAGGGAAAAACTACCTCTTGATCTCTTTTTCAATCTTGCTTATTATCTCATCCTTCTCTTTGGAAAAAGCAAAACAGACATCTACTTTACAAGCCAAAAAGGTTGTATCATTTGTTGCTTTATAGAGTATGAAAGGGTATGAAAGTTTTGTTTCAAGACTATTTTTCAACTCTTTCAGAGGCTTCTTTTTTGTTTTTATTATAATATAGCCTTTTTTATATGCCAACAAGTCCAAAACTGCCTGGGGAAAATTAGAAGGATATTTAAAAAGCAACTCAGAATTATCCTCTATACTTTTTTTAGCCAGAGTTTCATATGATAACTCCTCTTTAAAAAGTGCCAATTTTAAAAGATTGTCCACCATCACTCCAAGCGAGCTGACATAAGCATTGCCGTCAAATGAAGCTCTTACTTTAAAGGGCTTTAGCGTTGCATACCACTTGTCATCAAGATAAAATTTTGATATAGCTTCTTTGGTAAACTTGTTTGCTTCCTCCAAAAATTTTTCATCAAAAGTCACTTCATAAGCGGTAATGAGAGTAGATATCAAAAATGAGTAATCTTCCAAATTTGCTTCAACTTTCGGCTTTTTGCCA